>JAQXNP010000195.1 GCA_029098065.1 Clostridiales bacterium
CCGATGGAGATCACAAGGCACACCGCCGCCACAATGCGCGCCAGCGAGACCCCCGTGCCGATGATCCGCCCGATCGAAGGACCTCCGCGGCGGCCGCCGCCGGACCCGCCCGCCAGACGTTTTCCGCCCCGGGACGGTTCGTAGTCCTCCTCATCATAGACCTGCGGCGGGGTCTCCGGGTCGTCCCAGCGTCCGGTTCCATCCTCATTGCAGAAGGGGCAGTGTTTATAAGTAACGGAGTACAGTTCTCCGCAATAGTCGCATTTTTTGAGCTGATTTTTGGGGTCTACCCGCCGTGCCATGATCTTCCCTCCGTTTCGCATTTCTGTCCTTCATTTTACACGCTTCGGGAAACCGCGTCAACGGGGGGATTCCAAATGTCACTATTTGTAATGATAACTTAAGACAGCGCCGCGCAATCCCGCCCGCCAAATGGCGCGGCGCCGCCTGAACCTTTCACGGACGGAAACAGTTGTAGACCGTTCCGGCCTCCAGCTTCTCCCCTTTCTGGGCGGCCAGCTCGTCAATGGTAACAAACAGAAATCCCTTCTCGTGGAGGGCGTCCACGATCCGGAGCGCCGCTTCCACCGAGGTGGGATAGATATCATGGAGCAGGATGATATCCCCGTCCTGGGCACAGTTTACCACGTGCTTCACGATGCGCTCCACATTTTTGTCATCCCAGTCGGTGGGATCTACCGACCAGAGGATAATCGGACAGCCGGCCCGCTTCCTGACTCCGTCATCCACCTTGCCATAGGGAGGACGGAGGAGGAGGTCATCATGCCCCAGAGCATTCTCCAAAATCGTCCGTGTCCGGTCCACCTGAGCGGAAAAATCCGCCTCGTTCAGGTCGGTGAGCATCACATGATCATAAGTGTGGATCCCGATCTGGTGCCCCTCCTGATCCATCCGAAGCAGGATATCCTCGTTACCGGGCACCTGTTCCCCAATGAGGAAAAAGGTCGCCTTCACTCCCCGCCGGGCCAGGCCATCCAGCAGCGCGGTGGTGGTGGAACGGCGGGGACCGTCGTCAAAGGTGAGGGCGATCCATTTGGGCGTCTCTTCCGCCGGCACCGGTCCATCCGCGGGGACGGCCGCGGCCTCAAATCTGCCCTGGCAGAAAGCCCCCGCCCAGGGAAGCGCCAGTGCCAGCAAAAGGGCGCAGGCAGGCCGGAGTCTCTCTCCCAAACGACGCAAAACGCCCCACCGCCTTTCTGTCATGTCTGATGACAGTATGCGCAGTGAGGCATGCTTTGTTGCTGGGAAAATTTAAGGCGGCGCCGCACAATTGCGCCTGCGGTTTTCGGTGGACTTTCCGAGCCGGAAACGCGGTATTTTTTCTTGAAATACGCCGGGTATTTCTACAAACAATATCTTTTTCCAAACTCAGCATCTCTCACCGGATCCGCCGGCGGAATTGTACCGTGCTGCCTGAATTATTTCAGCGTGGAAAAGCGCGGCAGACGTTCAGTTCTCCCTGGGATCAGGATCTCCGTCCAGGGTGGACAGATACTGAAACATGGGTACCAGCTTTTCCCACTCCTCCAGCAAATAACCGGTGAGGGCGGGTGAAAAGAGGAGCGGGTCGTGGGCCCGTTCGCAGGAGAGAGAAAAACCGCCCTTCTTATTGTACCAGGGGTCCAGGAGATCGCTGGGCGCCGCCTTCCGGCGCTTAAAATCCTCCCCGGTCAGAGTAAACTCCGGATACTTCGCCGCCTGCCGGACCAGTTGTTCCATCTCCTTTGGGCGGGTGTCCATCCGATGGCGGAGCTTCGCCATGGTAGACGCCTGGGCCATCCAGTAACCCAGCCCAAAGTTGTAGTCTTCCGGATTGATCTCAAACCAGAAAACCGGCGCGCAGGACCACCGCTCCACCGGCTGGGACACCGTGAGCCACAGATGATCCTTATAGGGGCCGCGCCCGAAGAGCCTCCGGGCGTCCCGATAAATACGGCACACCCGGCTGGTGAGGGCCAGTTCCTCATGGCGCGCGGAGAAAGCCTGATACAGATCCCGGCACAGTTCCTTCATCGGCTCATAGAGAGTTGTCTGATACGCCTCCTTATGGGCCTCAAACCAATTCCGCTCATTATTGAAACGAATTCCCCACAAAAAATCGATTGTCTCCGGGGTAAAGCCTTGAAACATAAACACGCTTCTCTCTTTTGTCAAATAACGCGGGGCGCGGCAGAATGCCGCGCCCCGCGGGCTCAGTGATGCCTGACTTCTCTATTCCGCCGGCAGAAGCGGATCGTCCGGACCGGAGGAGGGCGTCGAATCCGGCGTCTCCGCCGGAGGCGTATGGCCGGTCTCAGCCGGAGGGGCACTCTCTGCCGGGGCCGTACTCTCGGCAGGGGGGACACTTACCGAGGGGGATGGACTGGCAGGCGGCGTCACAGGCTCCTGACTCTCAACCGGGGCGGGATTCTGCGAAGGGCTGGGGCTGGCGGCAGGGGCCGGCGTTACCGGGGTCAGGGTCTTGAGCCCGGTGGAGGTGTCAATCCCCCACAGCGCCGCGTCTTCCGGGTTGTAGAAGATCACCGCGTTCCGGGCACGGTAGCTGGTCTTGTACAGCAGTTTCTCGGAGATCACGTTGCCCTTGCTGTCCACCAGCTTCTGATAGGTATCGATCGTCACCGCGTTGTAGGCGGTCCGCTCCGAATCCTTCTGGGTGGTTCCCCGGGGGATCGAGTCATTGGGCTCATAGACGGTCTGGGCATATTTGGTCACCACCCGGTTGGTGGAATAGGGCTCGCCATGGATTCCGGTGGTATCGGTGCCATAGATGGTGACGTGCAGATATTTTTTGCTGTCCACATAGGCTGACAGCTTAATGGGGTAGTCGGTGGAATTCCGGAACCGGAAATCCAGACTGCCCGACGTGCCGTAATCCCCATAGACAGTGGCATCCAGCCCTCCCGGCACATAGGAGGGCTCATAGCCGTGGGCATGGCGCTCCACCGTCTCCAGATTGGCTCTCAAAGTTGCCCAATACAGGGTGGAGGAACACTGGCAGGCGCCGCCCGCCGCCACGTCCTTGGACAGTCCGCCCACATAGGCCGGGGCTTTTCCGTAGCCATTGCTCACGGTAAAGGGGCTGCACACTTTGCTGTAAGAGAATTCCTCCCCGGCCAGGACGACCTGATCGTTGACGAAGCCGGCGGTGACTTTGACGTTCGTGACCCGGACGGAGGAACCGGTGACCTTACTGACCGCCTCGCCCAGGACGTCCCGGAAGAGTCTGGACTCCAGATCCTCCGTGGTGATCTCCGGCTGGGTAAGCGAGAGGGCGATCACACATTTTTCTCCCTCTTCCGTGTTCTCCAGAGCGGCTTTGGCCCGCTCCACATCAAAATCCCGGCCGGTGACCGATTCCGTCACGGTTTGCTTCTCTTTGTCATAAGACGCGTTGGCAGCCTCGGTATACACCTCATCCCGGATCGCTTCCAGATCCGGTTCCTCGGGGGGCGCCTGAATCAGGGGCACCTCCACTGTCTCCGATCCCGTGCCCATCAGGGCCGCGGCCACCTCATCCCGGACCGCCGCGGTATCCACGGCGGTGCCGGTGATCCCCTTGGTA
>JAQXNP010000196.1 GCA_029098065.1 Clostridiales bacterium
CTCCCTGTTCCCGCTCGGTCAATATTTTGACGGAGAATGAACAGCTCCCAAAAACGGCAGAGGGCGCGCGGAAGTCCGCACACCCTCTGTTTTACCCTTTACGGGTTTCCACGGACGGCCAATCTGCACCCGTTCCCCGATCACGCCGCAGGGGACGGACTGTGTGTCGGAGCGGGAAACGCTTCGACAGCCCGGGAACGGCCTTGGAGGCGGCGGGGCGCTCTTTCAGGGACTCAGGCAGGGCGGGAATGGGTGCCTATTGAATGGTCATCGCTGCCGTATGGGAAAGTTGTCGGGAAAACAGGGAAAAAAAGACTTGCATCCGCAGGGAGGATATGATAAACTATCATAGTCTCCAATGCAGGTGTAGTTCAATGGTAGAATGTCAGCTTCCCAAGCTGAACACGCGGGTTCGATTCCCGTCACCTGCTCCAGATCCCGAATCCTCTGTTTTCAGGGGATTCGGGATTTTTTCTTGCGCTCCCAATGGATTGCGGGTTTCAAAAAATATTTATATCGAAAAAATAATTAGCTGATTTTGAACCACTATTTCAAATTTGCAAATGGAATCTATCCTCTGTCCAATTTTGCTCAAATGTCTGTCCGCATAGATCAATAGATACACGCAGCAGAAAATATGTTCTCTTTCATCATATCATCGTTCACGGCCAAAGTTCCGGTCTCCGGCGTGGTCCGCTTGAGCTGTCCCTTCCAGTGTTCCGCGCGTCCTTTCAGGCGCTCGTTTTCCTTCCGCGGCGCATCCGGCTCCGAAAGACCCTGGGAGAAGCGCGTCTCCTCGGTGGGGGTCTCCGTTGAGAATTTTTCTTTTACTCCGTTCCTCTCCGTTCGAGCGCCCGCCTCATAATCGGCTGCACGGATTTCACCATCTCCCGCGCCGTCGCCCCGTTGTCCAGAAGTGCCTCCAGCTCCGTCAACTGCTCCGGTTCGTCCCAAAGCGCTCCGATAACTGTCATCTTCACGCTGCCCGGGAAGCCCTTCTGCTCCATCTTTTGCAGCACTCTTTGTTCTGCCTCGTTCCGCACTGGTATCTCCATAACCGCTTACCTCCTTCATGTCGATAACGGACCATTCTCCGTTCCTCTGCATTTCAAGCGTGAGCAGAGAACCTTCTAAGTTCATATACGCCGTAGCTCCGTCCTCGAAAAAGTCCGGGTTATATTCTGCCTTTGTGAGTTCCTGATAGTAGGCGGGCCTCGCGTTCTGCTGGCCTCCGGGTCTTTGACAGATGCCGCTCTGGTCTCGCCCAGAAACTCCTTTGCGTTATCCTCCAGCACCGGGATGTCGTGGAAGAAGTTCATATCGCCCAGGCTGCCGCAGACGACTTCCTCCCACACCTCATCAGCGGTCAGACCGCAGCCTCGGTACGTTTCCTCATACCGCCCGGCAACAGCGTCAGTCTTTTGGGGCGCGGTGTCTGTCCTGAACACCAAGCCGGAGCTGCTCCGGGAGCTGGATCTGCCCGAGGGCTACACGCCCTGCTGCGCGGTAGCGCCGGGCAAGACGGACGAGGTCTATTCCCTGCGGGAGATCCCGGAGGACCGGATCCGGGTGCGGACGATCGAGTGATCGGAACCTTATATGCCGCGGGACGGAGAGCGATCCATCCGATAGAGATCAGGCCCTGGCAAATGACTTTCATCTGCCAGGGCCTGATCTTGTCAGAGGTTGTTTACAGCGCCGCCAGCGCCGCGTCTACCTCGTCCCGCCGGGGGATGGAGGGGGCCGCACCTGGACGGGAGACCGCGATGGAAGAGGCCATGGCCGCCGCCCGGAGGGCCGTCGGGATGTCTCCGGTCTCGGCGTAGAGGGCCAGAAAATAGCCGGTGAAGGTGTCTCCGGCGGCGGTGGTGTCCGCTGCGGGGCGGAGATAAGCCTCCTGAATATAGGTTTTTCCGCCGGGCTCGGCGCACCGGGAGCCATGTTCCCCCAGGGTCAGGACGGCAATGGCCCTGGGAAATCTGGCGTGGAGGGCGGAGAGCTGTTCCTCCGGCGCGGCGGTTCCGGTGAGTCCCTGGGCCTCAGTCTCGTTGACAAAGAGGAAATCGGCGTCGGGACACAGGGCGGCCGCCGACTCATCGAAGGGGGAGGGATTGAGGACCACCTTCATTCCCTTCTCCCGGGCCAGACGGATGATCTCGGCGTTCCCGTTGATCTCGTTTTGGAGGATGACGTAGTCCCCGGCCTGGAACCGGTCCAGGACGGAGTGGATGTAGGCGTCGGTGTTGGCCTGGTTGGAGCCGCCGAAAACGATGATGGAGTTATGTCCCTCGGGGTCCACCTGGATGATGGTGTGGCCCGCCGGACCGGGCCGGCGCTCAACCAGAGAGACATCCACGCCGTTGGAGGAGAGAATCTCCAGCAGTTCGTCCCCTTCGCTCTCGCCGATGCCGCCGGCGTGGCAGACGGAGAGCCCCGCCCGGGCGGCGGCGATGGACTGGTTGAGGCCCTTTCCGCCGCAGTAGAGCTCTTTGCCCCAGGCGGAGATCGTCTCACCGGGACGGATGATGTGGGGCACCGCGTAGACGTGGTCCAGATTGAGGGAACCGAAGCTGAGCACTTTCATATTCAAAGGCCTCCTGTGGGTTCAGGTTTGAGATACCGGTCAAAAAAGCCGGCCACCAGATCCATGACCTGGGGCTGGAAGAAGGGATAGTCGGCGTGGTCCGCGCCCTGGATGCGGTAATAGTCCGCCGGGACGCCCCTGGCCTGGAGGGCCTCATAGAGCTTTTCCGAGCAGGACGGCGGCACCAGAGTGTCCTCGGTGCCGTGGAGGAGCAGGAAGGGGGGAGACTCCGGGGTGAGATAGGTCCGGGGATCCGCGGCGGCGGCTTTCTCCGGACAGGCGGCGGTGTCGCAGCCCAGAAACCGGTCCACCGGGTCCTTCAATTCGGTGAGGGAGCCCAGGTCCACCGGCGTGTACCAGGCGCATACCGCGCCCACGGCGCTGGACTGGTCCAGGTTGCCGCCCGCCTCAAATTCCGCCCGGCCGTTGGTGGCGCCCACCATGGCGGCCCGGTGGCCGCCGGAGGACTCCCCGATGATGCCGATGCGCTCCGGGTCGATGCGGTAACGGCCGGCGTGGGCGCGGAGGTAACGGATGGCCTCCTTGAGCTGCTGTACCTGGGCGGGGAAGACAGCGGCGCTGCTGTTCTGATACTCGGCGCTGGCCAGCACATAGCCCCGCCGGGCCAGCGGGATGAGCTCGGGGAGAAAGGCCGCCGGGTCCACTCCCAGCCAGCTCCCGCCGCACACCCACAGCAGGCAGGGCAGAGGGGCGGTATCGTCCGGGCTGTCATGATGGATCACGGCCATGCGCAGGTTGGCGGTGGAGTAGCCGCACCAGCCTGCCGCCTGGGCGTAGACCACGTCGCTGTCCAGCCACAGCCGGTCATGAACCAGGGGAACGGAGATGGTTCGGATCATAGGTCGGCCTCCTCTTGTTTTCTTCAATTTATCACCAACATGCACAAAAAGCAAGCAAAAGCTGCCCAAATCTTTTGGACAGCCTTTGCGAAAATGAAGCCTAAGGAACCTCTGATTTAATCGGGGGCGGAGCGGTGGGCGAGAGATTTTTGGGCCATATGACGGGAAAAGATCCGCCCAGCGCCCGTTATCCGATTAAATCAGAGGTTCCCTAATTGTTTTGAAAACTTTGCGCGTACCGCCGGGCGGCCCGCCGGTCAACCAGAAAGAGCAGACAGAACACGCAGCAGTGTCCCAGACGGCGCAGGATGCCCATAGGATCATTCCCCCTTCCGGACATTCTATCAGGGGGAAAGCGAGAAAACGGGCGAAAACGGTCGAAAGGAAAACGCTCAGCCCGCTGTAAGGGCGGCGGGGGAGGGGAGCAGAGTCACCTTTCCGCTTTCCTCCGCCACCGTCAGCGTGGAGCCGGAGGCCAGTGCCCCGGAGAGAAGCAGGGCGGCGGCGGGGTCCTCCACCTGGGAACGGATGGTCCTCCGGAGGGGCCGGGCGCCATAATCGGGGTCGAAACCGGCCTGGGCCAGAAGCGCTTCGGCCTGAGGCGTTACCTCCAGTGTTACGCCCAGGGCGCTCAGGCGCTCCGCCAGGCCGGAGAGCATCCGGCGGGTGATGGCGGCCATCTGGGGCCGCCCCAGCTGGCGGAAGATCACGATGTCGTCCAGGCGGTTGAGAAATTCCGGCCGAAAGGTGCGCTTGACCTCTTCCATGACACCCTGTTCCACTTCGTTCCGGGGACGGAGACCGTCCTCCTGGCTGGCGGCGGAGAAGCCCAGGCGGGTCTTTCCGGTGATCCGGCGGGCCCCCACGTTGGAGGTGAGAATGAGCACGCAGTTCCGGAGATCCGCCTTTCTGCCCTGGGCGTCGGTGATCTGACCGTCCTCCAGGGCCTGAAGGAGCACGCCCCACACATCCTCGTGGGCTTTCTCGATCTCATCGAAGAGAACCACGGACCAGGGTTTCCGCCGCACCGCCTCGGTGAGCTGGCCGCCCTCCTCATAACCCACATAGCCGGGCGGGGAGCCCAGGAGGCGGGAGACGGTGTGGGGCTCCATATATTCCGACATATCAAACCGGATGAGGGCCTCCTCACTGCCGAAGAGGGCGGCGGCCAGGGCGCGGCACAGCTCGGTTTTGCCCACACCCGTGGGGCCCAGGAAGAGGAAGGAGCCCACCGGCCGGCCGGGCTCCTTGAGACCGACCCGTCCCCGGCGGACTGCCCGGGCCACCGCGGCCACCGCCTCGTTCTGTCCGATCACCCGCCGGCGGAGGGTATCCTCCAGGGCCAGAAGCTGTCCCGCTTCGTCCCGGGAGAGGGCGGTGACAGGGATGCCGGT
>JAQXNP010000197.1 GCA_029098065.1 Clostridiales bacterium
AGTACCAGTACCTGCTGCCCCGGCTGATCGGCATGTGGAAGCACCTGGAGCGGCAGGAGGGCGCCATCGGCACCCGCGGCCCCGGCGAGACCCAGCTGGAGAGCGACCGGCGGCTCATCCGCAGGAAAATTACCCGGCTGGAGGCCGAGCTGAAGGAGGTCCGGAGGGTCCGGGCCACTCAGCGTCAGCGACGGGAGAAAAACGAGGTCCCGGTGGTGGCCATCGTGGGCTATACCAACGCGGGCAAGTCCACCCTGCTCAACGCCCTTACCGGGGCGGGTATCCCGGCCAACAACCGGCTCTTTGACACTCTGGACACCACCACCCGCACCCTGGAGCTGTCCGACACCTGTACGGTGCTGATCTCGGACACGGTGGGCTTCATCTCCAAGCTGCCCCACCAGCTGGTGGAGGCCTTCAAGGCCACTCTGGAGGAACTGGAGTACGCCGATCTTCTGATCCACGTCATCGACGCCTCCAATCCCGAATGGCGGGAGCAGGCCGAGGTGGTGGAGCGGCTCATCACCGAGCTGGGGGCCTGGGACACCCCCCGGATCGACGTGTTCAACAAGTCCGACCTGCTGGACGGGGATATCCTGCCCCACGGGGATGACATCGTGACGGTGTCGGCAAAGACGGGGGACGGCCTGGACCGGCTGAGGGACAAGCTGAAGGCCCGTCTGGATCAGGGCACCCGCCGGGTGACTCTGGCGCTGCCCTATGACCAGGGCGGACTGGTGGATATGCTCTACCGGGAAGCCCGGGTGGAGCGCGTGGAGTACGGAGAAGCCATTGAAGTGACGGTGGTCTGCACCCCCAGAGTGCTGGGGCGGGTGCGGGACTATGTCACCGGGGGCTGGAAGCCGGAAAAGGAATTCTGGGAGGACTGACCAAGTCTGCCCGGAAAGAGGTGTTCCCTATGGAACTGGAGACCAGGCGGCTCATTCTGCGCCCCTTTACCGAGGAGGACGCTGCCGGTTTATATGAATACGCCCGGGACCCGCGGGTGGGGCCTGCCGCCGGCTGGCCGCCCCACAAAAGCCTGGAGGAGAGCCGGGAGATCATCCGCACGGTGTTTTCCGCGCCGGACACCTTCGCCGTGGCGGACAAATCCACCGGACGGGTCATCGGCTCGGCGGGCTTTGTGGACCGTCACCAGATGCTTCTGCCCGGGCCGGATGACGAGATCGGCTACGCTCTGCATCCCGCCTTCTGGGGTCGGGGCCTCATGCCCGAGGCGGCAGCCGAGCTGCTCCGCTACGGCTTTGAGGACCGGGGGCTGGCCGCCATCTGGTGCGGTCACTATGATTTTAACGATCAATCCCGCCGGGTGGTGGAGAAGTGCGGCTTTCTCTACCGGTTCACCGGGAGGACCTGGGCGGAGCTGATGGGGGAGGAGCGCACAGAGCTCCACTATGCCCTGACAAGAGAAGAATGGCTGGCCCAACGGGGCCGAAACTGACCGGGGAGGCGTCCCATGACAGAATATTACATCCCCACCGCGCCGTCAGAGACGGAATTTACCGAAAAACGATCCCGCTTTATCGGCCACGTCTGGCCGGTGCGGACCGAGGCCGAGGCCCGGGGCCGCATTGAGGAGATGAAGAAGCGCTATCACGACGCCCGGCACAACTGCTGGTGCTATCTCATTCGGGACACCGGCGTGGTGCGCTACTCCGATGACGGAGAGCCCCAGGGCACCGCCGGCCAGCCCATGCTGAACGTGTTTCAGCGGGAGGGAATCACCGATGTGGTGTGTGTCTCCACCCGGTATTTCGGCGGCGTGCTGCTGGGCGCCGGCGGATTGACCCGGGCCTATACCCGGTCGGCCAAGGACGCCCTGGATGCCGCCGGGATCTCGGTGGTGCGCCCCTGGACGGTGGTGGAGGTGGACTGCCCCTACCCTCTGTTCGAGCGGGTGAGGCAGGAGATCCCCGCTGCCGGCGGGGTGGAGGGTGAGCACACCTTCACCCAGCAGGTCACCGTCCGGGCTTTGCTGCCCGAAGGGGGGCTGAAGCCCTTTTCCCGGCGGCTTCAGGAACTGTCCGCCGGCGGTTTTTCTCCCAGAGTGGTGGGGGAGAAGTGGCAGGCGGTTCCAAAATCGTGAACATTCTATAAATTGGATCAAAGAAAAAGAGGATTTTCGCCGCCTGTGTCGTATATAAATAGTACAAGAATGGGGGCGAAACTATGACCATCCGGGAACAGCTGGAGGAGCGGGAGCGCAAGGACCTGTCTCCCTTTGCCTGCCTGTCGGCACAGTCCAGGGGCCGCGCCCGGCCGGCGGAGCCATGCCCGGTGCGGACCTGTTTTCAGCGGGATACCGACCGCATTGTCCACTGCAAGGCCTTCCGCCGCCTCAAACGGAAGACGCAGGTGTTCCTTCAGCCGGAGGGAGACCACTATCGCACCCGCATGACCCATACTCTGGAGGTGGCCCGGGTAGCCCGGACCATCGCCCGGGGCCTTGGTCTCAACGAGGATCTCACCGAGGCCGCCGCGCTGGGACACGATTTGGGACACACCCCCTTCGGCCATGCCGGAGAGCGGCTCCTGAACGAGATCATGCCCGGCGGCTTCCGTCACAATGAGCAGTCCCTCCGGGTGGTGGACCGGCTGGAGAACGACGGAGCCGGGCTGAACCTGACCTATGAGGTCCGGCGGGGCATCCTGTGCCACTCCGGGCCGGACGTTGCCGAGACGCTGGAGGGACAGGTCGTCCGGCTGTCGGATAAGATCGCCTACCTCAGCGCCGATATCGACGATGCCCTGCGGGGCGGCGTCATCTATCCGCTGGATATTCCATCCCATGTGGCCCAGGAGTTGGGCAACACCCATTCCGAGCGGATCAACACCCTGGTGATGGACATCATTCATAGCAGCCAGGGAAAAAACGCGATTCTTCAATCTCCGGAAAAGCGAAAGGCCATGGCGGAACTCAGCGAATTCATGTTTGAGTCGGTCTACCGCAACCCGGTGGCCAAGGGGGAGGAGGGCAAAGCCCAGGAACTCATCCGCCGGCTGTTTGATTATTACATGAGAGAATTGGACAGGCTGCCTCCGGAATTTCAGGAGATTCGTGTAGCCGAAGGTCCCGAGCGCGCGGTGTGCGACTACATCGCCGGGATGACTGACGCCTATGCGGTGGAGGTGTACACCGATCTGTTCATCCCCAAATCCTGGCCGGTAAAGTGAGAAAACGTGTAAAACGTATAACCTTGTCACCTGCTGGAAATCATACCTTTGCGAATGAAAACGGGGAAAGGAGGGGAAACTTTGCCTATTCCCGAACGATTTATCGACGAACTGGTGGCCCGCAGCGAGATCTCGGACGTGGTGGGCGAGTATGTCCACCTGACCCCAAAGGGCAGCAATCTGTGGGGGCTGTGTCCCTTTCACAACGAAAAGACCCCCTCCTTTTCCGTGTCCCGGGACAAACAGATTTACCACTGCTTTGGCTGCGGGAAGGGGGGCGGAGTGATCTCCTTCATCATGGAGATGGAGCACCTGTCCTTTCCGGACGCCGTCCGCCTGCTGGCCAAACGGGCCGGGATGGAAGTGCCCGATACGGCTGGAGATGAGGCGGGACGGAAAAAATACCTGCGGGCCCTGGAGGCCAACAAAGAGGCCGCGCGGTTTTACCACAGCTATCTGAAGGGTCCCGGCGGGGGCGCGGTGCGGGATTACATCGCCCAGCGCCGCATCAGTCCAAAATACGCGGCCCGGTTCGGCCTGGGGGCCGCCCCCGGGGAGTGGGACGCCCTGACCCGGGCTCTCACGGAGAAGGGCTTCTCCAAGATGGAGCTCATCGACGCCGGGCTGGCGGTAGCGGGGAAAAACGGCGGGATCTATGACAAATTCCGATCCCGGCTCATGCTTCCCGTCATCGACGTGCGGGGGGATGTGGTGGGCTTTACCAGCCGTATCCTGCCGGGGCTGGAGGGGGCCAAATATCTCAACAGCCCGGATACGGTGTGCTTTAAGAAGAGCCGTCTCATCTACGCTCTGAACTATGCCAAAAACACCAAGCGGCCCAACCTCATTCTGGTGGAGGGAAACATCGACGTCATCACCCTCCATCAGGCGGGCTTTGACAATGTGGTGGCCACCATGGGTACCGCCCTCACCGAGGAGCACGCCCGCATCCTTTCCCGGTACACAAAGGAACTGGTGCTCTGCTACGACAACGACGCGGCGGGGAAGAAGTCCACGGATCGGGTGCTGGGGATCCTGAAGAACGCAGATCTGAACGTCCGGGTGCTCCAGCTTCCCAACGCCTATGACGCCGAGGGGAAGCCCGTCAAGCAGGACCCCGACGACTTTGTAAAAAAATTCGGCCCCGCCGCCTTTGAGAAGTGCCTGAACGGTTCGGCGGGCCAGAATGACTACCGGCTGGACGTGCTCCTTCAGGGGGCTGACCTGTCCAGCGACGAAGGGCGGATGGAATTTCTCCGCGCCGCGGTGGAAGCGGTGGGAGCGCTGACCAGCCCCATCGAGCGGGAGATTTACGGCAACAAGGCCGCCGCCGCCGCCGGGATCTCCGGGACCGCCTTTGCCCAGGAGGTGGAGCGCTGGCGGAAGGGACAGATCCGGCAGGCGAAAAAAAAGGAGCTGCGCCGGGATCTGACTCCCACCACCACGCTCCAGCCTCAGAGCCGGGAACTGCGGTATGAAAATGTGCGCTCGGCCCGGGCCGAGGAGGGAGTTCTGCGGCTGGTCCTGCTGGACCCGGCCCTCTTTTCTCTGGCGGAGGTGGAGCCGGAACAGTTTTCCGCTCCGGTGCTGGGGAAAGCCTTTCGGCTGCTCCGGGACCGGCATGACCAGGGGCTCAGCGTTCAGCTGGCGTCTCTGGCCGGGGAATTGACGCCGGAGGAGATGAGCCATCTGACTTCGGTGGTACAGAGGCCTGAGTCACTGGCCAATGGCCAGCGGGCCATGGCCGATTACATAGAGACGATCAAAGCCGAGACGGCCCAGCGGTGTGCGCCGAAGAGCGGAAACGCCCTGCTGGAGCTGCGGGACAGACAAAGAAAAACGATGGAGGATGGACGATGAGCGAGAAGAAGACGACCAAAGCGGCCGATAAGGATAAGCGGGCCAAAGGAAAGGAGCAGGAGCTTGTCACCCTCTCCGCCGAGCAGGTGGGGGCCGGAAAGGCGGAACTGATGAAGCTCCTGGCAGGTGTGCCAGGGGCGGAAAAGGTGGCCGACCTGCTGGATAAGGGCAAACGGAAGGGAAAACTGTCCTACACGGATATGATGGAGGTCCTGGACGAGCTCAATTTGGAAAACGATCAGATGGACAAGATCTACGATATCATGGAGAACCTGGGCATCGACGCTGTGGGAGATGAAGAAGACATCCCCAATCTCAGCGATCTGGGCAGCCTCAGCGATACGGATCTGCTCCCCCCGCCGGAGGAATTGGACGACGTGGAGGAGGTTCCGGAGGAAGAGGTTGTGGATCCCAATGCGCTGGCCGACAACTTCGGGATCGACGACCCGGTTCGGATGTACCTCAAGGAAATCGGAAAAGTGGACCTGCTGACCAGTGAAGAGGAGATCCAGCTGGCCCAGGATATGGGCCTTGGCAATGAGGCGGCCGCGACCCTGAAGGAGTCCGGCGATGAACTGGATGATGCCACCCGCGCTGAGCTGGAGAAGGCGGTGAAAAAAGGAGAACAGGCCAAGCAGCGTCTGGCAGAGGCCAATCTCCGTCTGGTGGTGTCCATTGCCAAGCGCTACGTGGGCCGGGGAATGCTGTTCCTGGATCTGATCCAGGAGGGCAACCTGGGCCTCATCAAAGCGGTGGAGAAATTTGATTATACCAAGGGCTACAAGTTTTCTACCTACGCCACCTGGTGGATCCGGCAGGCCATCACCCGGGCCATCGCCGACCAGGCCCGGACCATCCGGATTCCCGTCCATATGGTGGAGACCATCAACAAGGTGATCCGGGTATCCCGCCAGCTTCTCCAGGAACTGGGGCACGACCCCTCCCCCGAGGAGATCGCAGAGGAGATGGGCATGCCGGTGGATAAGGTGCGGGAAATCCTGAAGATCGCCCAGGAGCCGGTGAGCCTGGAGACGCCCATCGGCGAGGAAGAGGACAGCCATCTGGGGGATTTCATCCCCGATGAAGATGCCTCTGAGCCCGCCGAGGCGGCCAGCTACACGCTGCTGAAAGAGCAGCTCATTGATGTGCTGGATACGCTGACCCCCCGGGAGGAGAAGGTGCTGAAGCTCCGCTTCGGCCTGGAGGACGGCCGGACTCGTACGTTGGAGGAAGTGGGTAAGGAATTCAATGTCACCCGGGAGCGGATCCGCCAGATCGAGGCCAAGGCGCTGCGGAAGCTGCGCCACCCCAGCCGGAGCAAGAAGCTGAAGGACTTTTTGAACTGAATTACAGCAGCGTTGAGCGGAATTCCGCGAGCGGGAGTGCCCTTTCTGAGAGAGGGCGCTCCCGCTTTGTTTTTCGCACAAAAAAACAGTCCTGGTGGATATCCACCGGGACTGTAACAGATCTATTCGCGTTTACTCTTTTCCAATGGGAGGATCTTCTGCCATCAGGGGATCGTAATACTTGGCCTTGCAGTCGGCAAACATCTGCTCAAATTCCGGGTCATGCCCATGATGAAGCTCATGAGTGTAGGCGTGAGTGTCCGTGCGGACCAGGTCGCCCTTGGGAGCGGTCTGATGAAGAATGGAAATGGCGATATTGGAGCAATGGTCGGAAATACGCTCCAGATTGATGAGCAGCTCCAGGAACTGGGTGCCCAGCTCAATGGTGCAGGAGCCGGATTTCAGCCGTTCAATGTGCCGGGTCCGAAGATCCTCCCGCATCAGATCTACAACCTCTTCCAGAGGTTCTACCTGAAGAGCGAGCTGGTAAGAACGCTCACGGTAACAATTCAGAGCCTTTTCGATGGCCTCATCCACCGAGTCTGTCAGGGCTTTGAGCTCCTTCTGGGCGATGGGAGAGAAGACCAGCCCCTTGTCGTGAAGGGCGGTGGCGCTCTCGGCTACATTGACGGAATAGTCGCCGATCCGTTCAAAGTCGGACAAAGTGTGGAGCAGCTCGGACACCTTGGCGCTCTCCTCCGGAGACAGAGCCCGGTCAGTAAGCTTTACCAGATAGTTATCCAGAGCATTTTCCATCTTATCCAGGGCTACCTCGGTTTCGTTGAGGCGCTCCAGCTTCTTGGAATCGTACTTTCCCTCCAGAAGCTCCACCGCGGTGCGGTAATTTTCCAGAGCATAGGTGCCCATCTGGATGACCGCGTCATGAGAGCGCTCCAGCGCCACAGAGGGAGAGGAGAGGAAACGCTCGTCCAGAACGTTGAACTCGGATGCGTCGTCGCCGGGGATCGCCCGCACCACCAGTTTGACCAGAAGTTTGTGGAAGGGGAGGAGGAGGAGTGTGCAGCCGATGTTGAAGAAGGTGTGAATGCTGGCGATATTGCCTACGTCCATGGTGGCAGTCCAGAAAGGAAGCCCGCCGGAGACAGCCTGGGCTCCGTATATGACGCACAGGAAGAAGGTGGTGCCCAGCAGATTGAAAAACAGGTGGATCATGGCGGTGCGCTTGGCGTTCCGGCTGGCGCCGATGGAGGAGATAACGGTGGTGATGCAGGTTCCGATGTTCTGCCCCATGATGATGGGCAGGGCTACGTTGAAGGTGATGACCCCGGTGGAGGTCAGCGCCTGCAGGATACCGACAGAGGCGGTGGAACTCTGCAGCAGGGCGGTGACCAGAGCGCCCACCACAATCCCGAGCACGGGATTGGAGAAAGACACAAACAGCTGCTGGAATTCGGGGACATCCTGAAGCGGGGCGACCGCCAGTTTCATATTGGACATACCGATAAAAAGAAGTCCAAGTCCCAGAAGAAACTGTCCCACATTCTTTTTCTTTCCGCCTGAAATAAACATGTAAAAGAAGATGCCGACCAGCACCAGAATGGGGCCGAAGTTATCCGGATTCAGCAGAAACAGAATGGGATTGCTGGAAGAAACCTCACTGAGCCGGAGGATCTGGGCAGTGATGGTAGTGCCGATGTTGGCGCCCATGATAATGCCCACCGTCTGCTCCAGTTTCATAATGCCTGAGTTGACAAAGCCCACGCACATGATCGTGGTGGCCGCCGAGCTGTGGAGAAGTCCTGTGACCAAAGCCCCTACCAGTACACTCATAAAGAGATTGCTGGTGAGCCGTTCCATGATACCCTCCAGCCGGCCACTGGAAAGTTTTTCTAAACCGCCGGTCATGGTGGACATACCGAACAGGAACATGGCAACGGCTCCCAACAGGGAGATCACATTTGAAGCGTCCAAAAAGAGGCCCCCCAAAATTCCAATTGTAAAGATTTTGTCATGGCGAACACATTTATTATATACGGGGCGGCGGGATTCGTAAACAGGGGATAAAAAGGAAACGCGTAAAATTTACGTTTTTGACAAAAAAGCGGAGAAACTTTTTGGATTTTTGTCGACAGTGCAAAGAGACGTCAAATGGGCTTTTCCAGAAGATCCAAGGGGACCCGGCTCCCCGGAGCGGCGCCGATCCTGGTAAAACCGTAACGCTTGTAGAAACGCTGAGCCAGATCGTTGCCGGGGGCGCAGCGGAGATGGAGACACTTGCGGCCCAGAGGGCGGTAGATCCCTACCGCCTGACCGATGAGTTCCACACCGATCCCCCGGCGGCGGTATTCCGGCCTCAGATAGACGAAGGGGACATACCCCACACCCTCTCCGGCATCCCGCTGGATGGCCAGCTGGAGCACGCCGATGATCTCTCCCCCTGCCATGACGCATTCCACCGCCCGGTGATCCTGTTCCCACTGCTCCCGGGCTTCTGCCAGGAAGCCGGGGCCGTCAAAGTTGACCAGAGAACCGTGGATGTCCTGCCAGGCGTCCTTCCGGGCCTCGTAGTAGACCCGGCTTTCCGTCTCCATGTCCATGGGGCGGAACCAGGTCATGAGAGCGGGACCCGCCGTCTGAGCGGCCAGCTTCTGCCGGGCCTGTGTGGCGATCTCGGCGGGCAGGTGGGAGGCGTCGTTTTCAAAGACAATGGAGGCTCTGCCATCCTCAATGTCCAGACAGGTGACGGCGGTATTCTCGCAGTTGCCCAGTTCGGGGGTATCACAGGGATGCTTGCCCCGGAGCGCGGACTGGAGGCACCGGATGGCCGCTCCGTGAGAAAAGATGGCCACGGTCTGGCCGGGATGGGCGGCGGCAATGCGGAAAACCGCCCGGGTGATTCGGTCGCACACCTGCTGGAACGTCTCGCCTCCCGGCGGATTCCAGTCGGGGGAGCGGACGCCGAAGAGACGCATCTTGTCAGGCTCGTGGTAGGCCACGTCACCGAAGGTGCGCTCCTCGTAGACGCCCATTCCGATCTCCCGGAGATCGGGGTCGGTGTGAAGCTCCAGCCCCTTGGGCCGGACGATGGCCTGAGCGGTGGTCTGGGTTCGGATAAGGTCGCTGGCGTAGGCCGCATCAACGTGAATCTCCTGAAAACGGTGTTCCAGGGCGGCGATCTGCCGCATTCCGTTATCGGTGATATGGCTGTTGTACCAGCCGTGGATGCGCCGGTACAGGTTGCCCTCGGCTTCGGCGTGGCGGATGATGTAAAGACGGGTCATTGGGAAGTTCCTTCTCTCTGGGATTGGTAAAATTCAGCCCGGCGGAGCGGCCTTACCAGGGCCGCACTCCTCCGGTGAGCTGGGTAACGCTCTGAAGTCCCTGTTTCTGGCAGATGGCCTCCAGCTCC
>JAQXNP010000198.1 GCA_029098065.1 Clostridiales bacterium
CTGTCTCCTTTCAGAATGGTGTGTCGCGACTTCATTCTACCAGAGTTCTGCAAACCATGTCTATTTTTATGCTCTATTCAATTTGCGCAACTTATTGTACCTTATCTGGCGCGGAGAGCGTTTCAGAAGCTGTGCCGCTCAGAAGCTGTGCCGCGGCAAACGGAGAAAAAATCGGAGCAAGCGAAAACCGCTTGCTCCGATGTGGAGGCGACGCCCAGACTCGAACTGGGGGTGGAGATTTTGCAGACCTCTGCCTTACCACTTGGCTACGTCGCCATAAAATTTGGAGCGGGTGACGAGGCTCGAACTCGCTACCTCCACCTTGGCAAGGTGGCGCTCTACCAGATGAGCTACACCCGCATGTCAAGGAGCTCTTACACCCCTATCTTATGCGTTTCCCCCAAGGGGGATTCTCCCGGGACAAAATCCCGGGAGAATTTTTTTGGTGCCTCCGACCGGAATCGAACCAGTGACACGGGGATTTTCAGTCCCCTGCTCTACCGACTGAGCTACAGAGGCATATGTGGCGACGCGGATGGGACTTGAACCCACGACCTCCGGCGTGACAGGCCGGCGTTCTAACCAACTGAACTACCGCGCCAGCTTGGTCGCCCAACATAAGGTCTGGTGGGAACAACAGGGCTCGAACCTGTGACATCACGCGTGTAAGGCGTGCGCTCTACCAGCTGAGCTATGCTCCCCTGCCGCCGCACTTTCAAGCGGCGAGTGTTATTATACTAAACCAAAGCCGCTCTGTCAACCACAAAATCAAATTTTCGCAAAATTTTAGTGCGAGGCCCGCTCCAGCAGAGCCTCCAGCTCCGCCCGGTCAAACCGGTATACCTTGTCGCAGAATTGGCAGGCCACCTCGGCGCTCCCCTGCTCTGCTATGACGGCGGACAGCTCCTCCCGGCCCATGCTCACCAGGGCCTGGGCCACCCGCTCCCGGCTGCAGTAGCACTTGTAGGCCACCGGATGCCGGCCCACCACTTCCACCTCGAAATCGGACAGGGCCTCCCGCAGCAGAGTCTCCGCGTCCATGCCGGGGACCACAAGGGCGTTGGTCACCGCCCCCAGCCGTTTCACTCCGGCCTCCACCTTGTCGATATCGGCGTCGGCGGCGCCGGGCAGCAGCTGGATGAGATACCCCCCCGCCCGGAGGACAGACTGATCCGTATCCACCAGCACGCCCAGGGCACAGGCGGTGGGGATCTGCTCACTGACGGCGAAATACTCGGTCAGATCCTCGGCGATCTCCCCGGAGACCAGCGGAACCATACCCACATAGGGCTCCTTCAGATCCAGATCCTTGATGACCGTGAGGGTGCCGTCCCGGCCCACCGCCCGGCCCACGTCCAGCTTGCCGTCTCCACGGATGGGCAGATCCAGCGCCCCGTTCTGAACATAGCCCCGGACATTTCCTTCGGTATCCGACACGGCGGTAATGGAACCCAGCGGCCCGCCCCCTTTCAGGCGGAGGGTCACCGAGCTTCCCTCCCCCTTGAGCTGATCTCCCATCAGGGAGACCGCCATCAGCGCCCTGCCCAGGGCGGCGGTGGCCACCGGCAGCGTCCGGTGGGTGGTCCGGGCCGTCTCTACCAGAGTGCGTCCGGTGATGGCAGCCGCCTTCACCGGAGCGTTTTTACACAGGATACGGACAATCTCGTCAGCCATGTTATTCTCCTTTGACCGCGGCGAAAAAGACCCGCTGCTCTCCCGGACGGGGCGCGCAGAACTTCAGCTCGCCGTATTGCTTGACACGAACAAAGCCGGCGTCGGACAGATATCCCGCCAGCTCCTCTATTGTATAGGCGTACTCCTGATGGAGCTCTCCGCTCCGCCGCCATGTCTCTCCGCTGCGCTCAAAAAGGTCCATCCAGAAAGAGCAGATCCGCCTTTTTCCGCTGTACTCTCCACGCCAGACACAGAAGACGTCCTCCGTCTCGTCCAGAAAGACCTGGCCGTCCATGGCCGCCAGCTTCTCCGGGGTGTCGGCGTCAAAGAGGAACAGCCCTCCCGGCTCCAGACAGTTCCAGACCCGTTGGAACGCCCGGGCCAGCTTTTGCGGCCGGAGCACATAGTTGACGCTGTCCAGGCAGCAGACGCAGGCGTCCACCCGGCCGGGCAGGCGGAGGGACTCCATGGGTTCACAGAAAAACCAGGGCCTGTTTTCCAGAACCCGGCACTTTTCTTCCGCCGCCGCCAGCATTTCGGGGGAGAGATCCACCCCCGTCATCTCATAACCCCGCCGGGCCAGCTCCAGCGTAAGGCTCCCCGTGCCGCAGGCCAGATCCAGGACTCTGCGGACCGGCCGCTTCAGCCGGGCGAAATGGCGCTCCACATAATCCGCCCAGCGGCCATAGCCCACGTCACCGGTCAGGGCGTCGTAGCTGCCCGCCAGAAACTCATAGCTTGCCATCGGCCTTCATTTTCTCCTTGATCCGGGGCAGCACTTCCTGATATCCGTCCGCCCCGTAATGGAGGGAGCGGTTCACCCGGCTGATGGTGGCGCTGGAGGCCCCGGTGCGCTCCAGGATATCGTTATAGATCATGCCCTCACTAAGCAGAAGGGCCACCTCGAAGCGCTGCTCCATGGCCCGCAGCTCCGCCACCGTGCACAGGTCGGAGAAGAACTTTTTACACTCGTCCAGGTCCTTCAGGGAGAGAATCGCCTGATAAAGCAGGTCGCTTCCCTCCTTCTTTCCGCCTTTCGTCATAAGACGCAAGCCTCCCGTTTTCATAATCAGTCCTTTGTTGTTATTTTATCAAAGTGAAGTGTGAAAGTAAACCCCCGGGCAAAAATTTTTCCGCCGCATAGGCTGTAACAGTGAGAAAGGGGTGGTCTTATGAAAGAAACACCGGCAGAGCTTCGGCTGGCCCCGGCCGGGACCTATGAGCGGGTGTTCAGGGACGGGGAGCGGGTGCTGCTCACTGTCAAAGCGGGGTGGCCCGTTCTGGAGGA
>JAQXNP010000199.1 GCA_029098065.1 Clostridiales bacterium
CTCCACCACGTCGTCGCAAGCCACACATCGCTTGCGACGACTTTTTTCAAAAAGTCATCGTGCGCTTATTCTGCCGTTCCCCGCTTCCGAACCGGATTCGCTTCGCCGGATTCCGGTTCCAGTGAGAGGCGAGAACATCCAGAATGAAGCCGCCCGACAAAAATGGCTCTGATTTTCAAAAATCAGAGCCATTTTTTAATTTATAATAAAACAGGCAGGCACCCATGACAAAGTCCGGCTGGCCGTCGGCCCCGGAGATGCGGTGGATGCCGGTGCTCTCCGCGTTCACCTGGCCGAAGAGGTCCACGTCCACCGAATTGCTGATGGAGATAAAGCTGTCCAGCCGGGGGATGATGCGGACGCCGTTGGTTTAGTCCACCGGTGCGGCCATGCACTCCGGGTTGATGTCCAGGCAGCTGCAGAGCTTCCGGGTGACCGCCGCAAAGGCCCAGGTCCGGCGGCCCCGGTCAAAAGCCGTACCACCGGGTGATGTCATCTACCGGTTCCCGGCGGCTTACCACCTGATTGGCGGGAAAGTCCCAGTCCGGGTAGCCAATGGCGATGCCATAAGCCAGCTTGGCGGAGTCGGGGAGGCCCAGCAGAGACTGAAGCCCCTTTTGGAAGGTGACGGCCTGCTCCTCCACGCAGGTCCCCAAGCCGTAGACCAAGGCCGCTTGGCAGATATTCTGTGTGACGCAGCCAAGGTCGAACCAGGCCGCCGTCTCCTCCAGACATTCGTCCATATAGACCAGGATCAGGGCCGGGGCATCGAAAAAGCGGTAGCCCCGCTCCGTCCACCAGTTCCGCCGCTCCCGGTCTTCCCGCCCGATGCCCATGGCCGCGAAGAGTTGTTTTCCGATTTCCTTCCCCCGGCGCAGATAAGGCTCCGGATAGGTGGCCTCCTGTCTGTCAGGAGGACTGCCCTCCGCCAGTGCTTTTAAGTTATGCTCCTTCAGCCGCTCCAGCATCTCCCCCGTCACCACGGCGAATTGCCAGGGCTGACTGTTATTGGCCGAAACGGCTCTTGTGCCCAACTCCAGGACCTTGCTCAGGACCTCCCGTGAGACCGGCTCAGGCCGAAAAGCCCGGATAGACCGCCGGGCAAGGATTGCCTCCATAAGTTCCATTTGATGTTCTCCCTTCCTTCAAGTTTTCCCTTAATTCTTACTGTCTCATAAATCTCCGGGATGCTTGCATCACGATACATCCGTTTCAGAGCACGACCTTGCATGTATCCATAGCCTCCATACCGGCAATGTGCCGCGGAAGGCCCTGGAATCCGGCAATCGATTTCCCAAACCGGATGCCCTCCAGAAGCAGCGCGAAATGCGGGGTGAAAACAGTGGCTGCGGGGTAAATTACGTTCCGGATCGGGCTGAGATAGCCCGGTAAAGAGACCAGGAAGTTGTCTGTTCCCAGGTAAGGTCCACACCGGCATCCCCCTGTTTTACGTGAAATACGGCAAAACCGGGAGGATCACCGCCGGGCGATCAGGGACTTCAGGCCCCGCTCCAGCCCCTCCAGGGAGAGGGGATACATGGACACCTCGCTCTGAATGCGGAGGATGGAATCCCGCCCCTTGGTCACCCCCCAGTAGCGTTCGGGGATGGGGTTGAGCCAGATGGAGTGGGAATAGCGGCTCACCAGCTTGTGCAGCCACATCAGCCCGGGGAGATCACCCGGCCGGCTGGCCCGTCCGCCGGCATAATACCGCATCTCCCAAAGGGCCATGGATGCGTCTCCTACCAGGATGAGCTTATACTCCGGGGCGTAGCGATCCAGCACCCGCTGGGTCTCCACGCTCTGGGAATAGACGCACTCCGGGGTCTTGTAGAGGAGATGGTAGGGGCAGTTGTGGAAATAGTAGACCTGGAGATCCTTGAAGTGGTTGGCCTTGCTGGCCGCCTGGAACAGCTTGGCGCACATCTGGGCGTAGGGGGTCATGGACCCGCCGGAGTCGAAAAGGAGGAGGAGCTTGATCGCGTTCTTCCGTGGGGGCGCCATCACCAGCTCCAGCCGCCCGGCATTCTCGCTGGTCTTGGCGATGGTGCCGTCCAGGTCCAACTCCAGCTGGGCGGCGGCGTCCTGGCGGGAGGACATCTGCCGCAGCCGGCGCAGGGCCATCTGGTACTGCCGAACCCCCACAGTGGCGTCCTCCCGGAAGTCCCGGAACTTCCGCTGGGTGGCCACCTGGATGGCGGCGTTGCGCTGTCCCTCCCCCGCTACCCGGATACCGGTGAGACTGTAGCCCGAGTGGCCCAGAGGGGAGGTCCCCCCGGTGCCGATCCACTTGGTGCCGCCGTTGTGGACATCATCCTGCTCCTGGAGCCGCCGCTCCAGGAGTTCGAAGAGCTGCTGGGGAGTCAGGTTGGTCCGCCGGTCTGCCTCATCCTTATCGTAGGGCTGCTGCTCCACCGTGTGCTCCAGATAACGCAGCAGCTCCTGGGTGATGGGATCGGTGTGCTCCAATGACTCAAAGGTGGCGGCGAAGGCTTGGTCGAAGCGGTCGTAATCGGCCTCACTTTTTACCAGCACGCACCGGCTGAGCTGATAGAAGCCCAACAGGGTGGGCTCCGCCAGCCCCAGGGAGAGCGCCTGAAGCAGCTCCAGCCACTCCTGCAAGGAAACCTTCAGTCCATTGGCGCGCAGGGCATAGAAGAAATTCAGAAAGAGCATGCCTTCACCCGCTCTCAGCGGCGCCAGGGGGCAGTGTTGGTCTGTGGTTTGAGCTTCTCCAGATCCTCATTCTTCTTCAGCAGGACCCCGGGATAGGGCAGCTCCCCGGTGAGGGCGGCGGGGTCGATCCCCCCCAGCACCAGGGCCCGGATCCAGTCCAGCAGCTCTGAGGTGCTGGGCTTCTTCTGCAGGTCGGGCAGCTCCCGGGTCATGTAGAAAGCGGCCAGAGCCTGGCGGAGGAGCTGGCCGTCCAGATCGGGGAAGTGGGCCTTGACAATGCGGCCCATCTCCTCGGCCTCGGGGAAGGCGATGTAGTGGAAGATGCACCGGCGGAGGAACGCGTCGGGCAGTTCCTTCTCTGCGTTGGAGGTGATGACCACGATGGGACGGTGCTTGGCCTTGATCGTCTCCCGGGTCTCGTGGATATAGAACTCCATCTGATCCAGCTCCCAGAGGAGATCGTTGGGGAACTCCAGGTCCGCCTTATCGATCTCGTCAATGAGGAGGATGCACTGTTCCTCGCTGGTGAAGGCCTCTCCCAGCTTGCCCAGCTTGATATACCTGGCGATGTCGTCCACTCCGGCCACGCCGAACTGGCTGTCGTAGAGCCGTTGGACCGCGTCATAAACGTAGAGGCCGTCCTGGGCCTTGGTGGTGGATTTTATGTTCCAGATATAGAGTTTTTTGCCCAGTGCCTCGCTGATGGCATGGGCCAGCATGGTCTTGCCGGTGCCCGGCTCCCCCTTGATGAGCAGGGGCTTTTCCAATGCGATGGCCACGTTCACTGTGCGGGCCAGATCCTCAGAGACGATGTAACCATTGCTGCCTTTGAATTGCTCCATGGGATATTGTTTCCTCCTTTGTCTGTGGGACGGGAGCCGCCCCGGGGCTCGTGGGGCAATGGTATCATAAAATACATTTTATGGCAATGCCCAAAAAAGCGGCGGGGTGTGCACTTGAGCACACCCCGCCTTGGATGTGGTGGTTTTGCCGGAGGGGGACTTCAGATGACGCCCTCGGCCTTGAGCTGGGCCTCCTGCTCGGGTGTGAGGCCGAAGACCTCCCGATTGTGCTGCCCGAGGGTGGGAGCGGGCGTGAACACGCCGCCCGGCGTCTCGGAAAGTTTGGCCACCACGCCCTGGACAGGCATATCGCCCAGCAGAGGATGGGGGGCGGGCGTGTGAACCAGCATCTCCCGGGCCTTGATGTGAGGATGCTCAATGGCCTCCTTCATGTTCAGCACGGGGCCGCAGGGAATGGCCTCCTCCGCCATCATCTTCTCCAGCTCAGCCTTGGTGTAATCCTTGACCCAGTCCCGGATCAGGTTCTGGAGGTCAGGCTGATAGTTCTTGCACCGCAGGTCGTTGGTAGCGTAGCGGGGGTCCTCCAGGAGCTCGGGCTTCCCGATGAGGTTGCAGAACTTCTCCCACAGCCGCTCGTTGCCCACGCCCAGGGCGACGAAGCCGTCCTTACAGGCATAGATGTCGAAGGGGCAGATGGAGGGGTCCACATTACCATTGCGCTGGGGGATGATGCCGTGGAGCACATAATGGGGGATGGCGTTCTCCAGCAGGGAGAAGATGGTGTCCACCATGGCCACGTCCACCAACTGCCCCTGGCCGGTTTTCTCCCGGTGGTAGAGGGCCTCCATGGCGCCCACGAACTGATAGATGCCGGAGACATGGTCGGCCACGGAGGGGCCCACCTTCACGGGGGCGCTCTCAGGGAACCCGGTGAGGTTTACCATGCCGCCCATGGACTGGGCCACGATGTCGTAGCAGGGCCGGTCTCCGATGGGACTGGTCTGACCGAAGCCGGAGCCGGAAACGTAGATGATCCTGGGATTAATCTTCTTGATGGTCTCGTAATCCACCTTCAGCTTCTTGGTGACGCCGCCTTTAAAGTTTTCACACAAGAAGTCCGCGTCCTTGACCAGCTCATAGAGCATCTGCAGACCCTTTTCGCTCTTGAGGTTCAAGGTGACGCCCTTTTTGTTGCGGTTGTAGTTGGCGAAGAAGCCGCTCTCGCCGGTCTTCTCGTCCAGGGGCCCCCAGGTGCGGCACTGTTCGCCATCGGTGGGCTCCACCTTGATGACCTCGGCGCCATAATCGCCGAAGAACATGGTGCAGAAGGGCCCGCTGAGGGCAGTGGTCAGGTCGACCACCTTCAAGCCCTCCAAAGGTCTGTTTTTCGTCACGGTTGGTATCCTCCCTATCATCCGGTAAGTGTGAACGAAGTCCGATCAGTAGGTCTCATAGATAAACTGCGTGACCGTGCACAGAGGGGGATCGGGCAGCACGTCGATGGAGCTGGGGTAGGGGGGATTCTCAGGCACATCAATGATCTTGTAGGCACGAACCTCGATGAGCGCCTTATTGCCCTCCTGCTTTTTCACCCGGGCGATGTACTCCATGTAGTCACCGGCAAACAGAGGCACGTACAGGCGGACCTTCCTGACCTCGATACAGTGGCCGGTGTTGCCGAAGACCTTGGCCATGAGGCGGTTTGCACAGTCGTTCATCAGGGTGATGGAGCGGGCGCCGTTGACCACGCCGCCGCCGTAAAACACGTCCCGGTCGGACATTCTATAACGCATTGTGATAGTTTCCATGGTAGTTATCTCCTTTCTTATTCAGCGGCTTATGGATTGTAATACCTCGATCTTGCAATTCTTTGACGATTGCGCCGCTCCCCAAGCCTGTCCCTGCCTGTCCTTACTAACCTATCTAATTCTTGTCGCCCCGTTGGAGCCTGTCAAACAAGCTGTTGAAATTGGGCCTATCCATCTTTGTACCTGTATCTCCTGCACACCCGCAGCTCTCAACAAATGCTCCTGATCCTCCAAACTGTTTCCTCTTATGGCCTGCCTTGTCATGGAAACTCGCGCATACCCATAAAGCATTATTTTGTGCCTCCTTTTTGGCCATAACTAATGACCATTGATTTTATTGCTCTAAAGGTTGCTTTGCGGCCACAGCCATTTGTGTTCTGGAAGCCGATCGAGTGCAGTCATCTGCTGTTTGGAAACGGGTACGCCTACATCCACTGTGAACGCGATCTGCGGCCATCAAAGCTGATCTGGCTGTCTCCGGACTGTGTGGAACCCTATCTGTCAGAGATCGGACAGCTCCTATATCGGTTTTTCATCCCAGCAATAGGAAATGCTGCCTGCCGGACTCCATGAGCGTGCTGCACTACAGGGGTTATACGGAGGACAGCATCCACGGGATCAGCGTCCTGCATCACGCCCGGAACACCTTGGAGGCGGCGGTCACCAGAGAGACCTATGACAAGACAGTCTACCAAAATGGCGGAATCCACTCCGGGATGCTGGAGACAAATTCCGATCCGCACGGCTGCGCCAACGGCCCGGCCGGGAAACTCCTCAAACGGTAGGATGGTCCAAAAAAGATGTCATCCGGAGTGAATGGGAACGGGTACACAGCGGAGCCGCTGACGGCAACCAGGTGTACGTTTTTGCCGTGCGGCTCTGTGACAATGCGGAAGATTGGGACATGGATGTATTCTCACGTGCAACACCGGAAGGCCTGGAGGAATTCTTTGTGGGCAAGCCCGGTATTTTGATCACTGCTGGTCCGTGAAGGGTCAGACCGCCCGGATTTTCCGGACTGAGCTGGCGGAGGATCCCGGCGGCGGACGGGCCGGACTGGAGGGCGAGTCCTATTGCCGGCTCAAAGGATGGGCCTATATTCTCCGCACAGATGAGACCAGGGACGTGATTGCCCAGATTAACGGCGGTATCCTGCGGGAGGTCTCTGTGGGATGCAGCTGCGGAAAGCGCATTTGCTCCGTCTGTGTCAAGGACCTGTACTCTCCGGAGTGCAGCCACCATAAGGGCGCTGAGTATGGCTGGAAGATCTGACTGGGCATTCTGAGCGATCCGACAGACGCCTCTGAGTGGTCCTTCGTGGCAGTCTCCGCCCAGCCGGCGGCCGGCGTGACAAAGGACTGAAGCCGGAATCCAGTGATTCAGCGGGCGCGGCGTCCGCAGATGATGCGGCAGATGACCTCGTCACTGTCGAAAAATTACGTTTTGGAGGTATGTGAAACATGGATATGAAGGAACACATCAACCTGAAGAACCAGCGCAAGCAGACTGTGGACGCCCTGGAGGAGGCCCGTGTGGCCAAACAGGCCGCCAGCCATCGGTAACGCTGACGCCATTAAAAAGGTGTCCGATGCCTTTGACGCGCAGAAGACTGTGGTCTAGAGCTGGACGAGTGGAAAAACGAGTACGAGATCCGTAGAAAGAGGGACTGAGGATGGAGAACGGCACAGCCGTGGGCTATCCGGTCGTAAATCAGGGTATTCCGAGCGGGTCGAGCTTGTATGACTGTCCGTGCGATGGAACGTGGTTACTGAGAAAGTATATCTATGAGGAACGACAGTGGCACAGCTCGAATGTCAACGACTATGCCAACAGCACCATCCACAGCTACCTGAACAGCACCTTCCTCACCCGGTTTGATTCCGACATCCAGGATGCCATCAAACAGGTGAAGACTCCGTATGTCAACGGCACCGGTTCCAGTGGCTCCGTGGCCTCCAGTGCGAACGGCCTGTCCGCGAAAATTTTCCTGCTATCCGGTTACGAAGTCGGCTTCCTCACATCCGTCAGCAAATACGTCCCGGTGGCCGGTGCCAAGCTGGACTTTTTTGAGTCCGGCATTACGAACAAAACGACGCGCATTGCGTATCTGAATGGCACGGCCATCAACTGGTGGCTCCGATCTCCATACACCGAGTACACCAACTACGTCTGGTTCGTCTACACCAACGGCGGTTCCAACTACCGCTACTGCTCCGACTCGTATGGCGTCCGTCCCGCTTTGGTACTTCCAAGCACCGCCGTATTTGACAAAGATACTCTTGTTTTCAAGGGGGTGAAGTAATGTACAAAATCACTACCGCAGCCGGCAAGGAAAAGCTGGCAGAGCGTGTGACATGGATTCGCAGGCACGCCAGCGGAAAGGCATATCTTATCTGCCCCCGGGAAAAGGCAGAGGGATGCGCCGTGAGCGGGAACTGTTACCTGTATTCCGATGGGGCGCAGATCCACGAGTTTGATGTGGGAGATACCATTTCCGTAATTGATGCGGACGCCATGAACGCAGACCAAGAGTACAGACTTGTGCTGTTGGAATTGGGACTCAATGAATAGAAAGGAGTAAAAAACTATGCTGTACAGAACTTTGAAGCGCATGATCGAGAGGGACAACACCGAGGGCATCGCAGAGAAAATTGACATTTTCTTTGCCGCGAGGAAATTGAACGAGACGGAGTACACGGAGCTGACCGGGATGCTGCCGGACACGGCAGCGAAATAAAAGAGGGGCCAGGAACACTCAGAGCGGCATCACGTTGATGCCGCTCTGGAAATATCATTCTTGTTATACATTATAATTTCGCGTTCTTAAACTCACTAAAAGGGAGTTATGCAATGATCGTATTTAATAATTGGTGTATTGAAAACGTTGGTGATCTCGGACACCAATATGACAACCTGTCCAGAATCCTTTTGGTACGCGGAGTCCCTGACGGATACAAATGGCAGATGAATATCAAGGCCGGTGACAATTTTGATGTCCTCGACCTCGATCAGATGGACGATGGAGTCGGTGTTGTGCTGACCAAGGAGCATCTGTCAATCACCGGATATTATGAGCTCCAGCTCGTTGGGACGCTGCTCTCCGATGG
>JAQXNP010000200.1 GCA_029098065.1 Clostridiales bacterium
TGGTGACCACGCCCTGGTTGAACCGGCCGTAATACTTGGGCTTTCCGGTCTCCGGGTCCACGTAGGGGGTCAGGAAGGACCGGCAGCCCATGCAGGTGTAGCAATGGCCCTCTCCGTTTTTATCCACCTTGAGCTGGAGCATGATCTTTTCGGAGATATAGTCGGGCACCAGCCGTTTGGCGGTGCATTTGGCGGCCCGCTCGGTGAGGTACCAGTAGGGGGTGCCCACCCGGATATTGTCCTCCTCCAGCACATAGATGAGCTTGGGGAAGGCGGGGGTGACCCAGACGCCCACCTCATTCTTCACGCCCTCGCAGCGCTGCTTCAGCGTCTCTTCGATGATGAGGGCGAGATCCTTCTTTTCCTGTTCGTTTTTTGCCTCGCCCAGGTACATGAATACGGTGATGAAAGGGGCCTGTCCGTTGGTGGTCATGAGGGTGACCACCTGATACTGGATGGTCTGGACGCCCTTCTTGATCTCTTCCCGGAGGCGCTTCTCCACGATTTTGGAGACCTCGGCCTCATCCACATCCCCGTGGCTGAGGGCCCGGCACTCGTCCAGGACGTCCCTGCGGATCCGTTTCCGGGACACGTCCACGAAGGGAGCCAGGTGGGCCAGGGAGATGGACTGACCGCCGTACTGGTTGGAGGCTACCTGGGCGATGATCTGGGTGGCGATGTTGCAGGCGGTGGAGAAGGAGTGGGGCTTCTCAATCATGGTGCCCGAGATGACGGTGCCGTTCTGCAGCATATCCTCCAGATTGACCAGATCGCAGTTGTGCATGTGCTGGGCATAGTAATCCATGTCGTGGAAATGGATGATGCCCTGCTCATGGGCCTCCACGATATCCTGGGGCAGCAGCACCCGGCGGGTCAGATCCTTGGAGACTTCGCCGGCCATGTAGTCCCGCTGGACCGCGTTGACCTTGGGGTCCTTGTTGGAGTTTTCCTGCTTGACCTCCTCGTTGTTGGACTCGATGAGGGTCAGGATCTGTTCGTCGGTGGTGTTGGCGGCCCGGGCCAGGGAGCGGGTGTATCGGTAGCGGATGTACCGCTTGGCGGTCTCATAGGCCCCCTCCTTCATGATCTCAGTCTCCACCAGTTCCTGGATCTCCTCAACCGATAGGGTGCGGCCGATATGAGCGGCGGTGGCTTCGATGCGGTCGGCGATGCCCCGGATCTGGCCGGGAGTCAGTTCCCGGGCGCCGGTGGTGGCCGCGTTGGCCTTGGACACGGCGGCGGCGATTTTATCCGAATTGAACGCGACCTCCTGGCCGCTGCGTTTGATGATCTTCATGGATGTGTTCCTCCCTCGGCTCCTGTCGTGTGTCAGCTTCTCAAAGTATACATGATATTTTTCCCCTTTGCAAGAGGAAAACACAAGATATAGTGTAATAAAAATTTAACCCTTCCTAAATATTGTGGACAAAAGAGAACAAAACCCCCGCGGACAGCCGGGATTTACCGTCCGCGGGGTAAGTTTAAGGAACGATTTTAAGATCTTTTGGATATTTGTTGAGCACCTCGCAGCCGTCCTCTGTGACCATCACCAGATCCTCGATACGGACGCCGAACTCTCCGGGGAGGTAGATGCCCGGCTCGATGGAGAAGACCATGCCGGGCTGGCAGACGGCGTCGGAGGCCCCGGACACATCGGGGGGCTCGTGGCAGTCGATGCCGCAGCCGTGGCCCAGCCGGTGGGTGAAGCAGGGCCCGTAGCCTCCGTCGGTGATAATGCCCCGGGCGATGCCGTCCAGCTGGGAGAGGGGGACGCCGGGCCTGACGGCGGCCTCAGCGGCCTCGTTGGCCTTCCGGACCAGCTCGTAGACCTGGCGCTGTTTGTCGCTGACGGTCTGGTAAAAGACGGTGCGGGTCATGTCGCACCAATAGCGGGAAATGGGGGTGAAGATGTCGAAAATGATGCTGTCGCCGGGTTTCAGGACGGTGGAATCTCCGCTGTGGTGGGGATCGGCGCCGTTGGGACCGAAGCATACCAGCTGGGTGCCCTCGCAGTCGGCGCCCCGGGCCAGGAACTCCCGGTTCACCAGGGCGGCCAGCTCATTTTCCCGAACGCCCTCTTTCACCGCGGAGATGGCGGCGTGGACCACCTGGTCATTCATGGCGGAGGCGTGGCGCATGGCGGCCCGCTCCGCCTCGTCCTTGGTCATCCGGGTCTCATCCACCGCTCCGGAGCCGTGGACGGGAGTGACGTCGGGGCGGTGTTCCATAAGGCCGATGAGGAATTTGCTGTACCAGAACTTGTCGATGCCCAGCCTGCCGGGCTTTACCGCCAGGGCCAGATCGGCCACCGGGTCGTCGCCGTCTTTGTGGGAGACAAAGGGAAGTTCCGGGGTGGAGGACAGGCCGAAGATCTCATTTCCAAAGAGGACGGCCTGACCGCCGGCGGTGAGCCACAGGGCGATCATCCGCTCGTGGGGTTCCACCCAATAGCCGGTGAGGTAGTAGAGAGAGGTGGTGGCGGTGACCAGGATCTGGTCCAGCCCCGCCTCCTTCATGCGGGCGGTGACCCGCTGGATGCGTTCCATATTCATGGGGGTACGACCTTTCTATCTTCAGATAGGGAGATTATAGCACAAAACAGAGGACAGGAAAATAGGGAAGCGTCCCGGATTATGCGGAAGATTGGCCCGGGAAGGCCGGCATGGCAAAATAAAACCAGCAGGAAAATCGCCTTGCCGGAGTGAAAAGGGAGGGAGCCATGAGCCGGTCGAAAAAAGTGTTGCTTGTAGTGCTGATCGTCCTGCTGGCCGCTCTGGCGGTGTGGAGGACTGCCCGGCCAAAGACCGCGGAGCCTGAAGAAGTGCTGGCGGCGGTGCTGACCGCCGCCGCCCGGGACTCGGACCCCGCCCGGTACGAGGAGATCTATGGCGGGTATTTCACCCCGGAGGGAATGGAGCAGGCCCTCCAGAACCGTGCCTTCACCGCCTTCCGGGGTCAGCCGGGGCTGGAGGGGCCACTGGGGCTGAACCGCCTGGGAATGGAGTACCTGACGGAAGGGGAGGACGAGGTCCGGCTGCACGCCGCCTTCCGGGTGGCCTGTCAGTCCTCTGACAGCGGGGAAGAGGTCTCCACGGACTGAAGCGCCCAGGCCCGGCTGTGTCTTGAGGAGGACGGCTGGAGAATCCAATATCTGAATATTCCATAAGCGCCTCCCGCCCCGGTGTGGGACGGAGGGCGGAAAACCGGCGGAGGAGCCCCTCAGGGGTTCCTCCGCCGGCCGGTTGTCCGGGGATAATTTAGATTTTTTCGGTTATGGGCAATACCAGGGGCTGGTT
>JAQXNP010000201.1 GCA_029098065.1 Clostridiales bacterium
CAGGCCCATATTACCAGCAGCACTCCGCCCAGAAAGAAGTACCGCTCGTGCATGTAGGGGAGGAAGAAAGGAATGCCCAGGCTGAGGGCGGTTCCGGCCAGCAGGAGCGCGGAGCTGTCCAGCGCTTTCCGCTTTTGGAACAGAAGGACCAGTATGGCGGCCATGAACAGGACGGCCAGGGCAATACCCGCCTTGGGGGCGCCTTTTCCGACTTCCGTACCGTAGGGGATCAGAGAAAAGACAGAGGGGGAGTTGTAGTTGATGGTCTCCCATCCCACGCTGTCGCCGGCCTGATCCAGGTAGACGCGGAGGATGTCCCACACCGGCTTGCCCGCCAAAAGGGCGGGCGCCATGGTCAGGGCAAAGACGGCGGGAAAGACGGGCAGGTTCCGGAGCCGTATCCGGCCCGAGAACCACAGGGCCAGCCAGAGGGGAATGACAAAAATGGCCTGGAGCTTAAAAGAGAAGGCCAGGGCCAGCAGGGCCAGGGAGGCGTTGGGCCGGCGGTTCAGCCCGCAGGCCAGGGCGTGGAGGCAGAGAGCGGCCCATACCGAGTCGCACTGGCCCCAGCAGGCGCCGTTGAGGACCACTGTGGGGAGAAGCAGGAGAAAAGAAAAGCAGATGAGGGGGGCCTTCCGATCCGCGGTCAGCCCTTTCACCAGACGGAGGCCGCCCCAGGCCAGCAGGATATCAAACAGGATGGAGAAGAGCTTGATGCCGTAGAGGTCGGGGAAGGGCAGGCGGGAGAGAAGGGACAGCAGATAAAGATAGGGTACATTGTAATTGCCGACCGGGTCTTTCAGGGCGGCGAAGCCGCCGTTTTGCCGGAAGTGCTCCACCCACTGGGAGAGGAAGTCCCGGTAGTCCAGCGTGACATAGTCCAGCAGAAGGATCCGGAGAAAAAGGGCCAGCCCGATGGGGAGGAGCATGGCCAGCAGATGCGCCCGGTCAAATCCCTCCCGCGACAGCAGAAACAGGGCCAGAGCGGCCAGAGCCGACAGACAGAGCATCACCGCGACATGGGCGGCGGCGGAGCCCTGATCCAGTTTCAGGGCCGCGAACAGGGACAGGACCATCAGACCGGCCCCGGTAAACGCAAAGGGCCTGATACGGGGAGGGATTGACAAGGCGGTCACCTCGCTGAAAATAAAAAAATCTGGATTTCTCCAGATCAAAACAGGGGAGATACTATTGACTTATCGTGCTGTGCATGGTATACTAAAATGCTTTTATTGGCTGGGGGATTTGAAAAATCTTCCCCACCTCACTTCTCCAGTGTACCACGGGTGAGTCCCAGTTGCAAGAGAAGCGGGGCGTAAACTTACAACGCAGCCGTGCGTTTCAAAAATGAAGGCCGGCTCATCTTGTGCGATTTGACGGGAAAAGTTGGACGGACGGCGGAAAGATTTCGCGGGAAACGGGAGTTTTTTCGCCGGCACTACGAAAAACGAGGTGTGATTTCTACATGGTCAAGGACGTGTACTACGGTAAAACTCTGCGCAAGAGCTTCGCCCGGCACAGGGTTCCCCTGGAGATGCCCAACCTCCTGGAGATCCAGAAGAACTCCTACCAGTGGTTCCTGGATAAGGGACTGCAGGAGGTCTTCAAAGACGTGGGCGCCATCTCCGACTACGCGGGCAACCTGGAGCTGACCTTCATCAGCTATACGATGGATGAGGCCCCCAAATACTCTGTGGATGAGTGCAAGGCGAGAGACGCCACGTATGCCGCTCCCATCAAGGTGCGGGTGCGCCTGCGCAACAAGGAGACCGAGGAGATCAAAGAACAGGAGATCTTCATGGGCGACTTCCCCCTGATGACCAAGGCGGGTACCTTTGTGATCAACGGCGCCGAGCGCGTGGTGGTCTCCCAGATCGTCCGCTCCCCTGGTATCTATTACGCCAAAAACGCCGACAAGGCCGACAACCTCACCTACGCCACCACTGTCATCCCCTATCGGGGCGCGTGGCTGGAGTATGAGACCGACCTCAGCGACGTGTTCTGGGTGCGCATCGATAAAAACCGCAAAATCCCCATCACCTGCCTCATCCGCGCGGTCGGTCCCCGGACTGACGCCGAGATTCTGGATATGTTTGGGGAGGATCCCCGCATTGTCTCCACGCTGGAGAAGGACACCTGCAAGAACTATGAGGAGGCCATGCTGGAGATCTACCGGAAGCTCCGCCCCGGCGAGCCCCCCACGGTGGACTCCGCCGAGAGCCTGATGAACGCCCTCTTCTTCGACGCCCGCCGGTATGACCTGTCCGCGGTGGGCCGTTATAAGTTCAATCAGAAGCTGGCCATGGGTGCCCGGCTGTCCGGCCAGACTCTGGCCGATCCCGTGGTGGACCCGGCCACCGGCGAGATCATCGCCGAGGCGGGGGAGACCCTGACCCGGGCCCGGGCCGACGAGCTCCAGGCCAGGGGCGTCAACGAGGCCGTTGTGGATGTGGATGGCGTCCGGGTCAAGGTGTTCTCCAACCACATGGTGGATATGAAGAATTATGTCTCCTTCGATCCCGAGGAGTGCGGCGTCACCGAGCAGGTGCGCAGGGTGGTGCTGGATGACCTGATGGAGCAGGCCGGCGGCGACGAGGACGCCCTCAAGGAGCTGGTGGCCGACCACCTGGACGATCTGATCCCCAAGCATATCATTGTGGATGATATCATGGCCTC
>JAQXNP010000202.1 GCA_029098065.1 Clostridiales bacterium
AGCTCCGGTTATTCCCCAGCGTGCAGCCGCCCTCTTTTCCGATGCCGGGGACCGTGAGACGCATGGCTGCCGCCTCAATCAGATCGCGGCGGCCGGCTAAATATCCGCCGGTGGGCGCCAGCCCGCCGCCGGGATTCTTAATCAGAGAACCCACTACAAGATCCGCGCCTACCTCAGTCGGTTCTATGGTTTCCACAAACTCACCGTAGCAGTTGTCCACTAAAATCGACACATCCTTGCGGACGCTGCGGACAGCTTTGCAGATATCTCCGATCTCTTCTACGGACAGTGAGGCACGGGTAGCGTAACCTCTGGAACGTTGAATCATTACTACCTTGATAGAGGGATCCTCCCGGACCGCCTGTGCGATCCCGTCCAGATCAGGCCGGTCATCGGGAGTCAATTCCACCTGCCGGTATTTGATTCCATAAAACTTCAGCGATCCCGGTGCGTTTCCAGTGATCCCGATCGCGCTCTGGATCGTATCATAAGGGGCGCCCACTGCATAGAGCAGAGTATCTCCGGGTTTCAGCGCTCCAAACAGGGCACATGTGATGGCATGGGTACCATTGATGAACTGTACACGGACCAGAGCGTCTTCTGTATGAAAAATACGGGCATAAATCTCATCCAGCTTATCCCGGCCCAGGTCATCATATCCATAGCCGGTGGTGCCGTTGAAGTAATTTTCCGCCACCCTTGCATCTTGAAAGGCGCTCAGGACCTTTTCCGCATTTGCCCGCGCGACCTCATCCACGTGGATGAACTGTTCCTGGAGGTCTTCCTCTGCGCGTTTTGCCAATGCCCTGGTAGCCTCACTTATTTGTAAAGGCATTTTATCTTACAACTCCGATCTCTCTAGTTACAGGCTGCACTCTGCAAATGCGGCAGCCAGATCCACGCAGGCCTGGACATCGCCCATCTCAACCATTTCGGTAGGCGTGTGAACATACCGGCATGGAATGGAGATGCCGCTGGTGATGACGCCCGATTTGGTCTGGCAGATGGCCCCGGCGTCGGTGCCGCCCCGGGTAAGCACGTCAAGCTGGTAAGGGATATTTCCCTGCTGAGCCAGTTCAGACAGCTTCCTTGTCATGGACGGGTGACAGATGACGGAGGAATCCATCACTTTAATGGCGGTGCCTCCTCCCAGGACAGCGCTGCCGGCCTTGGGAGAACCGGGCCAGTCACAGGCGGAAGTCACGTCCACTGCGATAGCATAATCCGGCTCGATCCCGTAGGCTGCCGTCTTGGCCCCTCTGAGCCCCAGCTCCTCCTGGACGGTAAAAACGAAGTAGAGATCGTTTTCACTCTCCTTCATACAACGGAGAACCGAAAGAAGCACGGCGCAGGACACCCGGTTGTCCAGATAGGGAGAGAGAACCCGCTTGCCTGCCCGGACGGTCTGTGTGGCATACACAGCGGTATCGCCCGGCTTTACCAATGCAAGGGCCTCTTCTCTGCTGGAGGCACCGATATCCAGATAAAGATCGTCCAAAGTCAGCTTGTCTTCGTCAGCCTTCCCGTCCACTTTGACAGCACCGGCGGTACCGTTTTCAAAACGGACCGGGATGTTTCGGATATTTTTGGCTATCACGCCGCCCAGCTTGCCGAATCGGACCATGCCGCTCTCCTCAATATAAGTGGCCACCAGCCCGATAGAGTCCATATGGGCAGAGAACATCACCCTGGGGCCGTTCCCTTTTTTGTGGACGATCAGATTCCCCATGGTATCAGTACAAATCTCATCCGCAAAGGGCTTGGCATACCCGGCGATAGCCTGGGAAACCGCCGTCTCCTCCCCGGAGGGACCGTGAATCGCGGTGAGTTCAGCAATCAGTTCAAACAGTTCCATCTTCAAATCCTCCCCTTGGCCACAGCTTCGATAAAGAGCCGGACGAGCTCCTGAATACGGTCAAAATCAGCGATGGCCGCCACACTGGACGGCGTGTGCAGATAACGTACAGCGGCAGATACAGCGCCCACCCGAACGCCGGCCTTGGTCTGCTGGATGGCCTTTGCATCGGTACCGCCGGAGAGGTATTCCTTGGTCTGCCATGGAATACCATTGGCGTCAGCCAGCTCGCAGAGCAGACGGTATATACCCTTGTCGTAAACGGCGCCGCCGTCCATAAAGGGGATCACCGGTCCCTTTCCGGGACTGCAGACCCGTTTGTGAGCTTCAGTGGTGGGAAGGTCGGCGGCAGTGGTGCCCTCCAGAACCAGGGCGATATCCGGTGCCACAGAAAACGCCGCGCCAAACGCTCCCCGGGTCCCCACCTCCTCCTGGACGGTGAAGACGAAGGTGCAGTCTACCGGTAGGTCTTCCTCCAGCAGTTCGATCATCACGGCACAGCCGATCCGGTCGTCAATGGCCTTGGCCTTCAGCATCCCGTCGCCGAAAGGCACAACTTCATCCGAGAAGACAGCGAAGTCGCCCAGATAAGTATATTGTTCCGCGTCCGCCCGGTCTTTTGCACCGATGTCGATATACATCTCTTCCAGTTTGGGGACGACTTTCCGCTCCTCCGGGGTGGTGAGGTGGATGGCCCGCAGTCCGATGACGCCGGGCACCCGCTTCTCCCCTACAAACACCGGCTTGCCGATGAGCACCCGGCGGTCAATCCCTCCAACAGGGGCAAATTTCAGAAAGCCGTCATCAGTGATGCGCTTGATGATGAGTCCCACCTCATCCATGTGGGCGCACAGCATCAGGTGGTTGGGAGCCGCCTTGGCTCCCTTTTTAAAGCAGATGAGATTTCCCATACCGTCCACACAGGTGACGGCTCCGGCGGCCTGGGCTCTGGCACGCAGATAATCCCGGACCGGTCCCTCATAGCTGGAAGGCCCGCTGAGGGCACACAGAGTTTTTAAGGTATCCAACAGCATTCAGCCCTCCTCCTTTCCAATATCCTGCACAAAGGCGGCCAGCAGCCTGGCAATATTCTCAACATCGGCCAGGTCGATGACCTCAATGGGGCTGTGCATATATTTGAGCGCCAGGGATACCACCAGAGTGGGGATTCCCTCCAGGCAAGTCTGCATCTGCCAGCCGTTGGTGCCGCTGTGTCCTTCGATGACCTCCATCTGATAGGGAATGTCCAGTTCCCTGGCTTTCCGGACCGCCCGGTCAGTGAGGCTCCGGGTCATATTGGGACCGATCCCGATTGCGGGGCCGGCGGAGACTTTCCGGGGCGCCTTGTCCAGAGATACTCCGGGAGTATTTCCGTGGGTCACATCCACCGCCACACACCAGTCCGGATGGACGGAGTTGGCACCTGTGACGGCACCGGAACTGGTAACTTCCTCCTGCGTGCTCCCCATGATATACAGGTCCACATCCAGGTCCCGTTCTCTCAGAAGCTCCGCTGTCCGCAGCAGTATGGTGAAGCAGGACCGGTCATCCAGGGACTTTCCGCAGACCTGCCCATTGGCCAGCCGGAAGGAACTGGCATGATACACCATGGGAGTGCCTACCGGCACCGCCCGCTCCGCCTCCTCCTGGGTCATGCCGATATCCACCCGGAGATCCTCGATCGGGATGGATTTATCGGAGTCGCCGGAGGCCTGAACATGGGGCGGCAGAGTGGCCACCACGCCAAACAGGGGCGGATCCGTCAGGACTGTCAGTTCCCGGGCGGGCAGCATCCGGGGATCCACTCCGCCGATGGGAGCGAAACGGAGAAAACCCTCCTCGATCCCGGTTACGATCAGCCCGATCTCATCCAAATGGGCATCCAGCAGGAGCTTTTTTGCCCCCGGCTTTCCGCACCGTTTCACGCCGATCACATTGCCCATCCTGTCAATGGAGACCTGATCCATCAAAGGCTCCAGCAAAGCCTTGGCGGTCTGGGCTGTCATCTCTTCAAAACCGGAGGGGCCGGTGGTGGCGCACAGCCGGTTTAAAGTCTCATACAGATCCATATTCTTCCCTCCTTAAAATTCCCGCACAATCTGCTTAAACGTATCTCCCCGCTCCATAAAGTTCTTGAACTTGTCAAAAGAAGCACAGGCCGGGGACAGAATCACAACATCGCCGCTTTGAGCGGCGTCCCGGGCCGCCTCCACGGCGTCCCGAAAATCGTGATACTCCTCGATGACCGGCGTTCCGGGGACATAGCCCGGAGCGGCTTCCACGGCGGCCCGGATCTTGGAGGAGGTATCCCCGGTCAGGATCAGCCGCTTTACATGCTCTATGACGGCGGGTCCCAGGTCGTCAAATGGGATATGCTTGTCATAGCCTCCGGCGATCAGGATGACTTTTTCCGGAAAGCACTTGAGCCCGGCCATGGTACGGGTGGGGCTGGAGGCGATCGAGTCGTTGTAGTAACGCACCCCGTCCAGGGTCCGGACCAGTTCAATGCGATGCTCCACTCCGCTGAATTTGGCGGCGAATTCCCGGATGACCTGGTCGCTGACCAGACCATCCACGGCCGCGATGGCCGCCATATAGTTCTCTACATTGTGGTCGCCGGGGAGCAGAATGCACTTGCGGGGCAAAACCTCCCTTTCGCCCGCCTCATCCCGGACCCAGATAGAACTGTCACGGAGAAACACGGCGGAGCCCTCCGGTTCCTCCCGGCGGCTGAACAGGGTCACCTTCCCGGGGGCACCGGCGGCAAAGGCGCGGGTAATATCGTTGTCGTTGTTGAGAATGACCCGGTCCCCGCTCCCCTGGTGGGTGAAAATATTCTCCTTGGCAGAGATATACTCTCCCATGGATTTGTGTACATCCAGGTGATTGGGGGCCAGGTTGGTGACTACTGAGATATGGGGACTCAGATCCATGGTCATCAGCTGGAAGGAGCTGAGCTCGACCACGGCATAATCGGTGGGTTCCATCATCTCAGCGTCCGGAAGCAGCGGCTTTCCAATGTTGCCGCCCAGATAGACATTGTGTCCGGCCGCCTTCAGCAGTTCGGCGATGATGGTGGTGGTGGTGGTCTTCCCATCGCTGCCGGTCACTCCGATAATGGGACAGGGACAGACCTGGAAAAACACCTCCATCTCAGAGGTGAGGACACTTCCCCTTTCCACTGCGGCGGCAATCTGAGGGACATCGGGGCGCAGGCCGGGAGTGCGGAAGATCACATCCTGACCGCTCAGATAGTCCAGATAGTCTTTTCCCAGATGGACCACAGTCCCCAGGCTCTCCAGAGCCTCGATGGTTCCGCCGAAATCCTCCCG
>JAQXNP010000203.1 GCA_029098065.1 Clostridiales bacterium
GGCCATGGAGCTCTGCCGGGCCGTGACGGTGGAGCTGGAATATCAATACTGAGAAAAACAGGCGCTGTAGGCCGCGGCATACAGCGGCGGGTTGTTCTGTTTGTCAGTTCTGTCCGGCGGACCAGTCCAGATAGTCCTGCATCTCGGGCCACAGGCCGTCCAGACAATGGATGGTCCTGCAGTAGAGCGCGTATTTTTTGTCGTAGGCCTCCCTGGCCGGCGGATCCGGTTCCACCGCCGGGGCGAGGGCGCACATGTGGGCCGCCGCCTCGTCCACCGAGGAGAAGTCTCCCACCGCGGAGGCCACGGCCACGGCGCAGCCCAGTGCCCCGGTCTCCCCGGCGGAGACCGTCTCCACCGGAATCCCCATGACGTCTGCGAAGATCTGGGTCCAGACCCTGGAGCGGGCGGCTCCGCCCGCCAGACGGATGTGCCCCCCTGAACCGGGTCGGGTGGCCAGCAGCCGCTCCAGATGCCAGCGGTGGGAGAAGGCGATGCCCTCGTAGACCGCCCGGAGCAGGTGTTTCCGGGTGTGAGAGGCGTTGAGGCCGACGAAGGCCGACCGGGCCCGGGGGTCCACGTTGCTGGCGGTGAGGAAGGGGAGAAAGACGGGGACAAAATCCCGGGGGGAAAACTCCTCCGCCCACTGGTTCATGATGTCGTAGACGCTCCGGCCGGAGGACTCGGCCTGGGCGGTCAGCTCGGGGAGGAGCTGGCGGACGAACCACTCGTTGTTGCCCGCCGAGGTGGGACTGGATTCCTCTATGAGATAGTAGCCGGGCAGGCAGAAGAGGGAGTTCATCAGCACCCGCCCGTCGGTGACCGGTTCCCGGCGCAGATATTCGTTGATGCTCCAGGTTCCGGCGATCATACAGAGGTTGGTCTCATCGGTGACGCCCACCGCCAGGGCGCAGGCGTCAATGTCGAACATCCCGCCGATGACGGGGGTGCCCGCCGCCAGACCGCACTGGGCGGCGGCCTCCTCCGTGATACGGCCGCAGATCTCGGCGGATTGGCACAGGGGGGGCAGGGCCTCCCGAATTCCCTCCAGCCCGAAGAGCTTCAGCAGGGCCGGATCGAAGGCCCCGGTGCGGAGATTTATAAGTCCGGTGCCTGAATAGTCGGTGATCTCGGCCCGGGCCTCTCCGGTGAGGCGGAAGCGGACATAGTCCTTGCAGGCGAAGATCCACCGGGTCCGCTCCAGTGTGCCCGGCTCATGATCCCGGAGCCAGGCCAGCAGACACACCGGCTGGCAGGCCATGATGTGCTGGCAGGACAGGGCAAAGGCGGCGGCCTCGGTGCCGTCGGCCTTCCAGTCCATCTGATATTTCCAGGCCCGGTTGTCGGCGGAGAGGATGCCCCGGCGGACAGGCCTGTCGTCTCTGCCCCACAGATAGAGGCCCTTGCCGTGGCCGCACAGGCCGATACCGGCGATGTCTTTGGGGGAGACCCCCGTCTTTTGCAGGAGGGAGCGGATGACGGCGCAGTTGTCCCGCCACATCTCGTCCATGTCCCGCTCCACAAATCCCGGCGCGGGGGTGAGGGCTGCGGTGGCCGCGGAGGCCGTTCCCACCTGGGTGCCGCCGGGCGTGAAAAGAGCCGCCTTGGTGGCAGTACCGCCGTTGTCCAGACCCAGGTAGTACCTCATGACAGTCCCTCCTCAAACTTGCGCGTCACGAAATCCCGGGCGGAGGCGATCTCCGCCCGCCAATCCTGCCCGGGCTGATACCACATCTCGATCATATAGGGTCCCCGGTAGCCCTGCCGTTCCAGACGGCCGAAGCAGGCGGGGAAGTCCACGCAGCCGCTGCCGAAGGGGACACACTTGAATTTACCGGGAAAGTCCGCGGTCACAGCCAGCGTGTCCTTCACATGGACCCCCACGATCTGATCCCGCCCCAGATCCAGCTCGGCCAGGGTGTCGTTTCCCCAGGCGCTGAGGTTGCCCAGATCGGGATAGACGGTGAACCAGGGGGAGGGGAGGAGCGCCTTGTAGTTCAGATACCGGGTGACGCTGCTCATAAGCTCGGTGTCCATAATCTCCATGGCCAGCATGACCTGGTATTGGCCGGCAATGCCGCAGGCGCCGCGGAGACCGTCCTCGAAGCGCGCCAGGCTCTCCGGAGTGGAGGGTTCGTAATAGACGTCATACCCCGCCAGCTGGATGACCCGGATGCCGAATTCCCGGGCGAAGCGGACGGCCTTCTCCATGATTTCGCCGGCCCGGGCCCGCACCGACGCATCGGCGCTGCCGAAGGGGAAACGGCGGTGGGCGCTCAGACACATGGACTGAAGGGGGATCCCGGAGTCCCGGATGGCGGCATGGAGGGCGTCACGCTCCGCCGGGCCCATGTCCAGCCGGGCCAGCCGCTCGTCCGTTTCATCGATGGAGATCTCCACAAAATCAAAGCCCAGCTCCCGGGCGGCCTCCAGCCGCTCCCGCCAGCTCAGCTCGGGGGGGAGGGCCTTCTCATAAAGACCCAGCAGATGATTTCCCAGCATGGGGATCAACCTCCTTTCATATCACTCCTGCAGCAGGGACGGATGGTTCCGGGGCGGGTGGAACGGGGCGGTGCTGCCGCCGGGCCGAAGCTCGGTTCCCACCCGCAGATGACACAGAGAGCGGCATTTGCCGCTGGAGCGCTCATGGAGAATCCGCACGGCCCAATAACCCATATCTCCGCAGGAGACGCTCATGGTGGTGAGGGGAGGCTCGGACAGGGCGGAAAAGGGCAGCCCGTCAAAACCGCTGATAGAGATGTCCTGGGGGACCTTGAGCCCCTGACTCTGGAACGCCCGCATGGCTCCAATGGCAATGCTGTCATTGTTGGCCACCAGAGCGGAGGGAAATCTCTGCCCCGATTTCAGCAGTCTCAGCGTGGATTCCATGGCCCCCTCCATCGTTGGGAAAATAGGGAAAACAAGCCCCGGGTCAAAGGGGAGACCCAACAGCTCCAGCACGTTTTGAAAGGCCTCCCGCCGCTCCCGGTCATTGTTGGAGGGAATGGAGTTGTAGAGAAAGCCGAAGCGCCGGTGCCCCAGCTTTTTCAGATGGCTTACCGCGGAGAAGATGGCGGAGCGGTTGTCCATGGTCACAGTGTCATAGGGGAGCAGAGGAAGGGAATTGTCCACTACTACCATCGGTTTTCCAACCGCGGGGAAGGCGGCGAGATCTCCGTTTTCCACCTCGGTGCCCAGAAGGATGATCCCCTGAATGGCGGGCCGGGACAGAAATTCCGACAGGCCGGGAGCGCTGAAATTCGCACAGGCGGTGACCAGAAGATTGTAACCGTGACGGCGGCACTCCTGCTCGGCGGCATCCATGATCTGGGTGACAAAGCCCGGATTGCCGCTGACCAGGTAGCCATGCCTGCTGTACTTCAGGAAGCAGACAGTCCGGTCTGACGCGGTTCCGCTGCTTCGGACAGCGTAGCCGTTCTGTATCAGGAGCCGCTCCACCCGTTCCCGCTTTTCCCGGCCCACGCCGGGTTTGCCGTTCAATACCAGTGATACGGAGGTCAAGGATACGCCCGCCAGTTTGGCGATGTCCCGCAGTTTCATATGTCAGTCCTTTCCCATGCTTGTTCAGTAAACGGAAGAAAGGGTTCTGAATTCAAGTATAGAGCAGATTTTTAAAAAAGAACAGAGGGAAAAACCACGAAAACCAGTTCAAAATGTAACGCTTTCTTTCATCGGACTCACTTAAAAAGTTGCTGAAATATACTGAACAACATAAAAATAGTGGAGAAAAACGGGAAAATGGATTCATCAATTTAAACAGAACAGGAAAGAAAGAACCAAAAAACTTTGTGCGAAATAGGTAGAAAGAACAGTTTAGATTTGTGTAAAATCGTGATTGACAGAACAGGCTCAGACGCTTATAGTTAAGATAGTATTAGACAGATGAAATGAGTATGTTCACTAAACAGTATCCAATGGATCCAACGCAAAAAGGAAAGTGAGGAGGAAATCATGAAAAAAAAGTTAGCACTGCTGCTGTCCGCCTGTATGATGGTGATGGCGTTCTCCGGCTGCGGAGGCGGGACGGGTACGTCCTCGGCCGGCGCCTCGGAGGCTCCGACTGAATCCGGGAGCGGAGAAGGCTCCTATGCCGGCCATACGCTTTACGTGGCCAACTGGCAGGCGTACAGCTCGGACACGAACTACTGCGAGAAGGCCTTTGAAGACAAGTTCGGCTGCAATGTGGAGCATGTCTATTTCAACTCCTACGATGAGCTGATGACCACCCTCCAGACCGGCGGCACCGACACCATCGACTGTGTGGTTCTGTCTCAGAACTACACGCAGTATTTCAAGGATCAGGATCTGATCAAGAACATCGATCCGGCCCGGATTCCCAACTACGCCGAGGTCTCCGATGTCTACCGTGACGTTTCTCCCTACGCTGTGGATGACGAGGGCAATGTCTTTGCTTTCCCCTGGACCTCCGGCGTGACGTCCATTGCCTACAACCCCGATAAGGTAAGCAAGGAGATCAAGCACTGGTCCGACCTGCTGGATCCTGAAGTAAAGGGCCATGTGTGCCTGTTCGGCGACTACGGCGACGGCATGATCATCGCCTCCCTCATCAGCGGCCAGGATCCCAGCGATCCTGAAAACCTGGATCTGGATAAGGTGGCCGACACGCTGGCCCAGCTGAAGCCGCAGATCCTCTCCTTCTGGGGTTCCAACGATGAGCAGCTCATGCCCTACTACTCCGGTGAATTCTGGGTGGGCGACATGTGGTCCGGCCCCTATGCCCAGCTGCTGAGCGAGGGATACAATGTGAAGTATGTGCATCCCGAAGAGGGCACTGTGGGCTACCTGGACTACTGGTGCGTGGTCAACGGCACGGACGAGGAAGATCTGGCCTGTGAGTGGATCAACTGGATTGAGAGTTATGAGCTCCAGTACACCATGGCCACTGGCGAGGGCAGCGACTATAAGGCTCCCGAGGGTGAGACCTATCCTACTTACAGCCCGGTGAATCAGAAGGCTCTGGACGGCCTGACCGAGGAGCAGCTGGTGGTCCTGGGCATGGATCCCATGCCCACCAAGATCTGCATGCTCAACTATCTGACCCCCGAGCAGAAGGATGCCTGGATGGACACCTGGGAGACCTTCAAGGCCTCCGTGGGCTGACACTGGCTCTAAAATGAGGAAACAGAATGCCGCCGTACCCTTCGGCGGCATTCTTTCTAACCTGACCCGATAGCCTGAGAGGGAGGCTCCCATGAAAAGCAAGGAAAAAAAGGAACGTTTGAACTTAAATTGCCTGTGGACCCTGCCCAGTGCGGGATTGCTGCTCTGCCTGACCATCGCGCCGCTGGCGATGCTGCTGGTATTCAGCTTCATGAACCGGAACATGTTCGCCGGACAGCCCTGGCCGGGCTGGACTCTGGCCAACCTGACCCGGATGATGGAGTCGGAGACATTCTGGAAGCTGCTGGTCAAATCCCTGGGCATCGGCCTTTTGGTGACGGCGATCTGTATCCTTATGGCTTATCCCTCCGCCTGGGCCATTGCCAAGGTGGTGAAGGAAAAGAACCGCGGCACCTTCATGATGATGGTCATCATGCCCTTCTTTACCTCGCAGCTCCTTCTGATCTATGCCATGATGAACCTGATCCAGAGCGGCGGCATCATCACGACTGCGCTGGCGGTCCTGGGGATCGAGACAGAGTCTATTCTGTACACCAACAAGGCCACGATTCTCATTTTGGTGTACGAGTACCTGCCCTACATGATTCTGTGCCTCTATTCCTCCATGGAGAGTATCAACAACAATGTGATCCAGGCCTCTCATATTCTGGGGGCCAACTGGTTCAAGACCTTTGTCAACATTGTGTTTCCCATGAGCGTACCCGGGCTGCTCAGCGGCATCCTGTTGGTTTTTGTGCCGGTGGTGGGCAGCTTCATCGAGCCGGGACTGGTGGGCGGCTCCAACGGTATGATGGTGGGCTCCGTCATCAACACCCAGTATAAGGATAATCTGAACATGGGCTACGGCGCAATCCTGTCCAGCGTCCTG
>JAQXNP010000204.1 GCA_029098065.1 Clostridiales bacterium
TTGGATAGCACTGAAGTCTATAATGAAGATACATTTACAGCCTACGCCATTCCGTGTTCAACATCTTCATTTGATAACATAAGCGGCGGAACCACCAATGTCATCGTTTTAGCTGCTTGCTATATTGAGTAATATCTTGAAGAGGCTCCACCCAATAAGGATGGAGCCTCATTTTATGTCCCCTGATGAATAAATCCACATTAGCTTGAACTAATTAGCCTATACCAACACTTAACTTAACTGGGATATATACTATATATGAAAATAATACACAAGTACGCAGTTTTCAGACTCTTGGTATCCTGAACCATACCGGAGGAACAGTCGGAATGAACAGCGATATGACCGCGGAAGAATACCTGCAAAGGGTCCTGTCCGACGACGTGCGGGATGACTGCCCCACGCGCCGGACCCTCGAGCTGCTGAGCGGGAAGTGGCGCACCCACGTGATATACGAACTCTGCAAACATCCCAGCTGCCGGTTCGGCGAACTCAAAAAGGCAGTCCCCCGCATTACAAACGCCATGCTGACCTCCACCCTGCGGGATTTGGAGCGTCTGGGCATCGTCCGCCGGGAGCAGTTCAACGAGATCCCGCCGTATGTGGAGTACTCCCTGACGGAAAAGGGCCGGGCACTGCTGCCCGTGTTTTTCGAGCTGGCCAAATGGGGAGAATCTTATCTTGAGGAATGACCGGCCTGCCTCCCGGAAAAGCGGCAAAATTTCTCTTGACTTGTCCCATCTTTTATGGTAAGGTATTCACACCTATGAAAAGGGCTCTTTTTTCATGTCCGTTTTTACGGTGTGACGGGGCGTGAAACCCTTCTCCTCTTTCGCGAGGTCATAGGGAGGCAGATCACGCCGAGTTCACACCGCCTTTCTTTTGAGGCTTTTTGCGGCCTCTTTGGGCTGGACTCGGCAGGCAGACCGGGCCCGGCTTTTTTGTTTGGTCCGGCCAAGTAATAAGGAGGTGCCGATGGTATGGCAAAAGCTGGCAACCGGGTGAAGGTCACCCTGCGCTGCAACGAGTGCAAGCAGCGCAACTACAACACCAAGAAGAACAAGAAAAATGACCCCGACCGTCTGGAGATGAACAAGTACTGCCCCTTCTGCAGAAAGCACACGGTCCACACCGAGACCAAGTAATGAGCCCCATGAAATACGGCTCACAGGAAAGAAGGGTATCACTCAATGGCTGAAAACGAGAACGTGGAAAAGACTGAAGTGACCGCCAAGGCCGCTCAGAAGCCCGCCGCTCCCGCCAAGAAGGAAAAGGCCGAGAAGAAGCCCGAAAAGAAAAAGAAGCCCGGCGTCTTCGCCCGCATCAAAGGCTGGTGGAAAGACACCAAAGCCGAGCTGAAAAAGGTCCAGTGGCCCACCTGGAAGCAGACTTTGAACAACACCCTCATCGTCCTCGCCTTCTGCGTGGTGGTCGGTGTGTGCATCTGGCTGTTTGACCTGCTTTCTACAAATCTTTTCAGGGCCCTCATCTCGTTCTTCCACGGGTAAGGGGTAGGGCATGGAAGACACAAAATGGTATGTGGTCCACACTTACTCCGGCTATGAAAACTCCGTTGCGGCCAGCATCGAGAAAGCCGTGGAAAATCGTGGCCTGCACGACCTCATTCAAGAAGTCAATATTCCCATGGAGACCGTCACCGAAATCACGGATAACGGCCCCAAAACGGTGGAGCGCAAAGTCTTCCCCGGCTATGTGATGGTGAAGATGGTCCTCACCGATGACACCTGGCATCTGGTACGCAACATTCGAGGCTGCACCGGCTTCGTGGGCTCCGGAAACAAAGCCATTCCCCTCTCCGATGAGGAGATCAAGGCTTTGGGCGTGGAAAAGCACGAGGTCGTGGTGGCTTACAGCGTGGGCGACAGTGTGAAGATCACCGACGGCGCCCTGGAGTCTTTCATCGGCACTGTGGAGGAGATCGACATGGACCACAGCAAGGTCCGCGTGGTCGTCTCCATGTTCGGCCGGGAAACGCCCGTAGAGTTGGAACTGGACCAGGTCGAGCCTGTCAACGATTGACAATCTGCCGCTTCGGCGGCTATCCCCGCACGTGGGAGGGAGCGGACAACGCTCCCGTCCATACCACATTTCTGTAGGAGGTGCTGTTTCAAATGGCACAGAAAATTACCGGTTACGTGAAACTTCAGATCCCCGCCGGCAAGGCGACTCCGGCCCCCCCTGTGGGCCCCGCCCTCGGCCAGCACGGCGTAAACATCGCCGCCTTCACCAAGGAATTCAACGAGCGCACCAAGAACGAGGGCGGCCTGCTGATCCCCGTGGTCATCACCGTCTACGCCGACCGCTCCTTCACCTTCATTACCAAGACTCCTCCCGCCGCCGTCCTGATCAAGAAGGCCTGCGGCATCGACACCGCCTCCGGTGTGCCCAACAAGAACAAGGTGGCCACCATCAGCAAGGAGGACATCCGCAAGATCGCTGAGACCAAGATGCCCGACCTCAACGCTTCCAGCATCGAGGCCGCCATGAGCATGATCGCCGGCACCGCCCGCTCCATGGGCGTTGTGGTGGGCGACTAAGGCAAGGAGGAATCAGAGATATGTTTAGAGGAAAAAAGTATCAGAACGGCGCCAAGCTCATCGACAAGGGCGCCTCTTATGATGTTGCCGAGGCCATGGCCCTGGTGGTCAAGGCCGCTCCCGCCAAGTTTGATGAGACCGTGGAGCTCCACGTGAAGCTGGGCGTCGACTCCCGTCACGCCGATCAGCAGGTCCGCGGCGCTATCGTCCTCCCCCACGGCACCGGCCGGACCCAGCGGGTCCTGGTCTTCGCCAAGGGCGACAAGGCCGATGCCGCCAAGGCCGCCGGCGCTGACTACGTGGGCGAGATGGATCTGGTGGAGAAGATTCAGAAGGAAAACTGGTTTGACTTTGACGTGGTTGTCGCCTCTCCCGACATGATGGGCGTTGTGGGCCGTCTGGGTAAGATCCTGGGCCCCAAGGGCCTGATGCCCTCCCCCAAGGCCGGCACCGTCACCCCCGATGTGGCCAAGGCCGTTACCGAGGTCAAGGCCGGCAAGGTGGAGTACCGTCTGGACAAGACCAATATCATCCACTGCCCCATCGGCAAGGTCTCCTTCGGCCCCGAGAAGCTGTCCGAGAATCTGATGGCTCTTATGGGCGCTATCATCAAGGCGAAGCCCGCCGCCGCCAAGGGCACCTACGTGAAGAGCTGCGTGGCCGCCTCCACCATGGGCCCCGGCGTGAAGCTCAACGCCGCCAAGTTTGTCTGATCTGCTTCTATTTGAGAAAAAGGTCGCTATTTTTCAAAATTATAATGTTTCCGGCGGGTTTTGCTTGACAAGACCCGCCGGGGACCTTATAATAGCATACGTGTTCTGAGACAGCGGGCGGCTTTCCGCCATAACGACATTCGTCCCCCGCCGAGAATGCAGCAAATTGGATTACCGCTTTTTCCGATGCTGTTTTCGTGCGCTCCTGGACACGAAAGCGGCATTTTATCTTATCTGGAGGTGAATTCCAAAATGCCTAACGCGAAAGTTCTGAGCGAGAAGCAGGCTGTTGTGGCCGGGCTGGTCGACACTCTGAAGAATTCCGCCAGCGGTGTGCTGGTCAACTACGAGGGTATCACCGTGTCCGAGGACACCGAGCTGCGCAATGAGCTGCGCAAAGCCAACGTGGAGTACTCCGTGGTGAAGAACACCCTGGTCCGCCGCGCCCTGGACGATGCCGGTCTCAGCGAGCTGGACGAGGTGCTCCACGGCACCACTTCTCTGGCTGTCAGCAACGACGATCCCATCGCCCCCATGCGTGTCATCAACAAGTTCGCCAAGGGACTGGGTGATAACCGGTTCCACATCAAGGCCGGCTTTATGGACGGCAAGGTGCTGACCATGGACGAGATCTCCGCTCTGGCCGAGCTGCCCTCCAAGGAGATCCTGCTCTCCCAGCTGCTCGGTATGCTGCTGGCGCCCATCACCAGCCTGGCTGTCGTTACCAAGGCCATCGCCGAGAAGGACGGCGAAGCTGCTCCCGCCGAGGAAGCCCCTGCCGCCGAATAACCGCAACCCCACTTTAAAAAATACGATCTATTTAGGAGGTATATTACAATGGCCAGCGAGAAGATCACTGCTATGATCGAGGAAGTTAAGTCCCTCACCGTTCTGGAGCTCAATGAGCTCGTCAAGGCTCTGGAGGAAGAGTTCGGCGTCTCCGCCGCTGCGATGGCCGCTCCCGCCGCCGGTGCCGCCGCTCCCGCCGCTGAGGAGAAGACCGAGTTTGACGTGGTCCTGACCGGCTTTGACGCCGCCGCCAAGATCAAGGTCATCAAGGTTGTCCGTGAGATCACCGGCCAGGGCCTGGCCGAGGCCAAGGCTACCGTCGAGGGCGCTCCCAAGACCCTCAAGGAAGCCGTTTCCAAGGACGAGGCCGAGGCTCTGAAGAAGCAGATCGAAGAGGTCGGCGGCAAGGTCGAGCTGAAGTAATCACGCTTTTTCTGCGGATTTTGTTCATCAAAAAAGGGCTCAAAGCAGCAAATGCTTTGAGCCCTTTTTCTCTGTTGAAGCCCCTGTGGATTTCTCCCGATAGTAAGGGAAACATATTATTTTGTCTCTCCTGCAATAAAACAGGTCTCTGGTCCGTTATTCAGATGAACAGGAGGAAGACCATTATGTTGAGCATGCTCCCAACGGCATCGTCCGGAACTCCCCCTTCGCTGGACAACTGCATCATCCGCATCGCCAACGGCGAAGAGGATGCCCTGACCACTCTTTACCGTCAGGCCCGGACCGCCGTCTACGGTTTTGCCCTGTCTATCGTAAAAAATGTCCATGACGCGGAGGATATCCTGCAGGATACGTTTCTCGTGGTCTGGCAGAAAGCAGGGAGTTACCGCCCGAACGGCAAACCCATGGCGTGGCTGATGACCATCACCCGCCGCCTGGCGATCGACCGTCTCCGTGAACATACCCGCACAGTGCCCCTCTCTCCGGAAGACTGGCAGACATGGCTGTCCGAACGCCCTGACGCAACCCAGGAGGATCGTCTGATCCTCTCATCACTTCTGGAACAGCTGGGGGATCAGGAGCGGCAGATCGTCATCCTCCATGCGCTCACCGGACTGAAGCACCGGGAGATCGCCGAACTTCTGGCCATACCTCTTCCTACTGTTCTCTCCAAATACAACCGGGCTTTGAAAAAGCTCCAGAAATCCTGGAAGGAGTCAGACTGATATGCATCAAGACGATATGGAATCCCGCATCAGAAACGCGGTCGAACATGTGGCTCCAGATCCGCTGGAAAACATCCTCTCCTCCCGAGGCTCTCAGGAAAATGCCGTATGCCCCGCCGCCGAAAAAAAGGTCAGGAAAAAAACACGCTGGACTTCTCTGGCCGCGGCAGCCATCCTCGCCCTGATCTGCTGCGGCGGCTTTGCAGCCTGGCAAAACGCTTCCGCGGTCGCCTCTGTGATCTCCCTGGACGTGAACCCCAGCATCCAGCTCCGGGTAAACGCCCGGGAAAACGTGCTCTCCGCCGATCCCATGAATGAGGACGCCGAGGTCATTCTGGAAAATATGGAACTGAAAGGGAGCCAGCTCAATGTGGCGGTCAATGCCATCGTGGGATCTCTTTTGCAGCACGGCTATCTGGACCGGATCTCCTCTGCCATCCTTATTTCTGTGGAAGACAGCGATGCCCAGCGTGCTTCCCGCCTGGAGAATTCTCTGATGGATCAGGTGAACGCCACCCTGCAGAACGCCTCTTCCGGCGCGGAGATCCTGAGCCAGGTGGTGGAGCGGACCGACGGGCTGGAGGACAAGGCCGCGGCCAGCGGCATCTCTGTGGGCAAAGCCGCCCTGGTGGAACAGGTCCAGACCTGCAACGGCGCGCTGGACTTTGACGGCTTGTCCGCCCTTTCGGTAGCGGAACTGCACCAGCTCCAAAGCGCCGGCGCCCCCGCAATGCCCATCGGTCAGGACGCCGCCTTCTCCTCCGCACTGGCCCAGGCCGGACTGTCAGCGGCAGATGTCCTCTCCTGGGAGGCAGATCCCGAACTGGATGAGACCCCCCCGCACTATGAAGTAGAACTGAAGACCGCCTCGGGCAAATGGGAATTTGACGTGGACGCCTATACCGGTGCGATCCTGAACGGTTCCGCCGCCACCGCCCAGGAGACCAGGCCTGCCTCCCCCTCCTCTGCCGGCAGCATCGGGGAAGCGGCCGCCAAACGGGCCGCGCTGGACCACGCGGGAATCACGGATGAAAGCAGCCTCAAATATATCAACTGCTGGCTGGAATATGACAACGGCCAGCCGCACCATTATCAGGTGGAGTTCCAGACCCGCACCGCCCGGTACGAGTATGAAATCGACCTGACCACCGGGGCGGTGCTCGACGCGGAGACGGAGCAGACCGCCTCTTCCAGCGGCCCCGCTTCCAGTCCCTCCCCCGCTCCCTCTTCTCTCCCCTCCGCCGCCGGCCGGATCGGAGTGGAAACGGCTCAGTCCATCGCCCTGAGCGACGCCGGTCTTTCCGCTTCCGACGTTACCGGCCTGAAGGTAGAACTGGACCGGGAAGGCGGTACGGAGATCTACGATGTGGAATTCCGGACCTCCGGCGTGGAATACGACTATGAGCTCCGGGCCTCTGACGGCGCCATTCTGAAATCGGATTGGGAGGCTGGCAAAACCAGCTCCACCACCGCCGTCTCCGCCGATGTGGGCGCAGAGGCCGCCAAATCAGCCGCCTTTCTTGACGCCGGGGTCTCCGCCGAATCCGTCACCCATTTGAAAATAGAAGCAGACACCAAAAAAGGCACGGCTGTTTACAAGATTGAGTTCAAGGTATCGGATACAGAGTATGAATACGAGATCCGGGCTTCCGATGGCGCGGTCCTGAGCCGGGACACGGACCACTGATCCCCCTCCGAAAAAAAGAGCAGGTCTCATTGTGAGACCTGCTCTTTTTTTGAATCGGTGCTTCTCTCCGGTCACTCGCTGGTGATGGCCCGGAGAATCATATAAAAGCCGTCCCGGAGAAACTCCTCCCGGGTCTTTCCGGTCTGCGCCGTCAGGGTGTCGGTGTTGCAGTCCGCCATGTGGATCATACCGGAAGCGCTGGCCCAAAACAGCATCACTGTCTCCATGGGAGGCGTGGAGGCGCTCACCGTTCCGGCGCTCATCCCCTCTTCCAGGAACTGCGCCAGCTCCGCGCAGAACTCATTGGCCACCCGCCGGATATCCTGGTCACTCTTGGCCCCTACTGTTCCGGCGAGGGAACCGCCCATCACCGCTTCATAGGCGGTGGGGTTCTCCTCATAGAAATCCGTGATGGCGCCGCACACCGCGTCATAGGCGGCGTACCAATCTCCCGTATGACTGGCAATCGCCTGGTGGACCTTCTTTTTCAGCATAGCCAGACCATTGAGGAGGATGGTCCCCACGATCTCCTCCTTGCTCTCAAAATAGACGTAGAGGGTAGCCTTGCTGTATTCCGCCTCTCTGGCGATATCGTCCATCGTAGTCCGCTCTGTCCCCCGTTCGGAGAACAGCCGCTCCGCCGCCGCCAGAATGGAGCCGCGGTGATATTCTGCCAGCGCCTGCCGTTTTCCCATAGGCATCTCTACCTTCTTTCTTCCATATTGTTAAAATTATATCACACTTTTTCCCACCGCGCAATAACGTCCGCTCTCAAATTTGCAGCAGCCGCTGGGCCAGGGTGAAATAGACCACCAGGCTCACCGCATCCACGATCGTGGTGATCAGCGGGGACGCCATCAGGGCCGGATCCAGCTTCAGCCGCTTGGCCAGCATGGGCAGCATGGAACCGATGGACTTGGCCAGCACGACCGTCACCAGCAGGGCCCCCGACACGGTGACCGCCACCAGAACCTGTCCCGGATACTGGATCATGAGCCGCGCAAAATTCACGAGGCTGAGGATCACTCCTACAATCAGGCTCACCCGCAGTTCCTTCCAGAACACCTTCAGGAAATCCTTCAGCTCGATCTCTCCCACCGCCATGCCGCGGATGATCATGGTGGAACTCTGGCTGCCGGCGTTTCCGCCGGTATCGGTGAGCATGGGAATAAAGGTGACCAGAACGGGCACGGCGGCGAACGCCGCCTCAAACCGCCCCAGAATGGAACCGGTCAGCATGCTGGATACCATAAGGACCAGCAGCCACACAATGCGGTGCTTCGCCAGAGTAAGCACCCCGGTCTTCAGGTAGGGCTTCTCCGAGGGGGACATGGCGGCCATCTTCTCAAAGTCCTCGGTGGCCTCTTCCTCCATGACGTCCATCACATCGTCCACCGTGACGATGCCGACCAGCCGCCCCTCCTGGTCTACGACCGGCAGGGAGATGAAGTCGTACTTCATCATCCTCTGGACGGCCTCCTCCTGATCCTCGGTGGTACGGGCGGCGATGAGATCGGTCTCCATCAGCTGGGAAATGGGCACATCGTCCCCGGCCAGCAGCAGCTCCCGGAGGGTGACCACCCCCTCCAGCACCCGCCTGGCGTCGATGACATAACAGGTATAAATAGACTCGCTTTCCTCTCCGGCAGAGCGGATCCGGGCGATCGCCTGCCGGACTGTCATCGTCTTTTTCAAGTCGATGAATTCAGCGGTCATAATGCTGCCCACCGAATTTTCCGGGTAATTGAGAAACTGGTTGATGACCTTCCGGGTATCCGGGCGGGCAGTCTTGAGGACCCGCTTGACTACATTGGCGGGCAGCTCTCCCAGCATATCCACCGCATCATCCACGTTCAGATCTTCCAGCAGTTCGGAAACCTCGGTGTCAGTGGCGGCGGCGATGATCGTCTCCTGATCCTCCGGTTCCAGATTGGCGAAGACGTCGGAGGCCACCTCTTTCGGCAGCATCCGGAAGACCAGCACCGTTTTTTCGGCGTCCAGATCTTCCATAAATTCCGCCACATCCATCTCATTGGCCTCGGCCAGCTGAGTCTTCAGTTCCCGATAGTCTCTGTTCTCCAGAAGTTCCTGCCACTGCCGCAGCAGGTCCTGGCGCTCCATGTTTTCCATTGTCGATTCCTCCTGTCATTGCTGAAATGTACAGCGAGGAAGTACGACGAGACAAAAGCGTGCCAGTAAAGCGGAACGCTTCACCGGCACGGCGACATTCATTCTATGGGCACGGCGAACTCACCGCCGGCCCCCAGGCACGAGGAACAGCGGGCAGTGAACCGCCCATAAGGGAACATCGCTGTCCCGTTGGGTACTTCGGCCGCAGATGTCCACAGACTGTTCCTCCTTTTTCCCAATTTTGGACAGGACTCCCCGCCCTCCGCTTCAGCATAGCACGGCGGGACGCTTTTTTCAAGCCTTTTGTGCCTCCTCCATTTTCCTGAGTTTCCGCAGAAACCCATTGGAAAGGGGGATGGCCAGCAGCATCGCGCACACGTCGGAAACAGGCTGGGCCAGAGCCACCCCGGTAAACTCCAGCAGGCGGGGCAGAATCAGGATGGCCGGGATAAAGAACAGCCCCTGACGGGCCAGCGCCACGATGGAAGCCCGGGCATTCTCCCCCACCGTCTGGAGCATCATGTTGTTGAGCACCACATAGCTCACTGTGGGCAGCGTGACAAACTGGCACCGCAGGGCGAAGGTCCCCAGCCTCACCACCTCCGGATCGCCTTTCTGAAAGGCCAGGACGATCTGGGGGGACAGCAGACAGCCCAGAGCGGCGATGACCAGCAGAGCCGCCAGCCCCACCTTCACACAGAACCAGAAGGCCTTTCGCACCCGGTCATAGCGCCCGGCACCGTAATTGAAGCCGCACACCGGCTGAAAGCCCTGTCCAAAACCGATCATGGCAGATCCGGAGAACATGGATACCTTGCTGACAATGGCCATGGCCGCGATGGCGGCGTCTCCAAAGGGCTTGGCGGCCCAGTTCAGAAGGATGGAGGCAATGGAAGCCAGCCCCTGACGGTACATGGAGGGCAGACCTCCCCGGACAATGGTGCCGAGAAC
>JAQXNP010000205.1 GCA_029098065.1 Clostridiales bacterium
AGGGTAGAGGGCCACGGATAAGCATGACCAAATACGGCCAACGCGGACGATATAAGGCCAGTTTGAATTATTGAATGCCACACCGGGGACATTCATGCGGAAAGGCCCATCATAATACAGCCCACATTTGTTTTCATCGTAAAATGTCGGTAGCTTAGTTTTTACAAAGAAGCAGAAGTATGCGCCAAAAACCGCGCCGAGAATCACCGCGGTAAGCATCGCATCACAGCGAAACTGACGCGCATAACAGAACAGCGTGCCGATGATTCCCACAGCTGCACAGAAAAAATAAAGGACAGTCCACCAGCTTTTTCCCTGATAGGCTCTTGCGGCTTTTCCATCCGGATAGGTTATGGCGGTTTTCACAATGCTTTCTACCTGATCCGCAGTAATAGGTTCCTCTTTTTCCATCCGTTCACACATCAGGAGCTCCGTGACGGTCACGCCCAACAGGTCAGCCAGAGGAACAAGCAACGCGGTGTCGGGAATGCTGACTCCCGTCTCCCATTTGCTGACTGCCTTATCCGATATAAAGAGCTTTTGGGCCAGATCCTTTTGCGTATATCCTTTTTCTTTTCGGAGTTCTGACACAAACGCTCCGAATTTCTTTTTGTCAATCTCAAACACCTTTTCCGCCCCGCTTCCAGTGCTTTTATTTTACTGGATAAAGCCGGAAACGGCAACCGAATCGCGGTAGAGCTGCCTGTTTGAAGGCGAAAACAGGGATCGAATATGGGTGGAAAAACAATCCTGACAGGCAAAGAAGAACCACAACTGCTTCATCTGGAGCAGATGCGGTTCTTCTTTGTCGGCTGCTGTTTTGCGGACGCCGTTCCGTGGGGCAGGACGTTTCAATCACCAATACAACCGGACGTTTCCGCGGCCGGGGTAGCCCTCCTCCAGCTCGGTCTTGTGATAGAGATAGCCGGGGTCGTCGTAGGTCTTGGCCCCCATGGGGCATTTCTTCACACAGGCACCGCACTTGACGCAGATCCCGGTATATCGGGTGGGGTCGCCGGGGTCGATGGAGCCCATTGGGCAGACCCGGGCACAGATTCCGCAGTGATTACAGCTGTCCAGAGTCACCGGCTTGACCTTTAAAATGTTTACAGGGGCCCCCTTCCGATCCCGGGGCTGGTAGTATGGGCGGTAAGGCCTGGGCGTGCCGTCCACCGCCAAAGGGGGGAGATCTGCCGCGGAGGCCAGCTTGTCCGCGGCCATCTCACCCAGACGGCGGGCCAGAGCCAAATCGGCCCCGTCGGGGCGGCCGGCACCCAGGGTGGTGGAAAAAGAATGTTCCCCCACAAAGGCTCCGGCGGCGGCGGGGCGGAAACCGTGCCCGGCCAGGATATCCCGCAGCTCGATCAGGGAATCGTCAAAATTCCGGTTGCCGTAGGTCACCACCGGCACGGCGGCGGCCCCGTTTCCCGAAACCGTGTCCAGATATTTGAGGAGTATGTTGGGGACCCGGCCCGCATAGGTGGGCACACCGAAGACAGCCGCGTCGCCGGGAGCAAAGGCGGGCCAGGAAGTCCGGGCCGCAGGGAGTGTGAAGTCAAAAAACATCTGAGACACATCCAGCTTTTCGGCCAGGGCGGAAGATACTGCCTTCACCACCCGTTCGGTGCTGCCGGTCGGACTCCAGAAAACGGCGCAGACCCGTGTGATATCCATAAAACGCCTCTCCCTCATCTATTTTCCGGCGGCTTTTACACCGCCGCCGGGCGGGAACAAAAGTTGCCTTTTCATCCTTTCATCAGTATAACAGAGAGTTTTTCCCCTTGCAAGGAAAAAACCGCATGGTATAATGATATCGTTTGATGGCATTATGAATCGTACTGCTTGTAAAAGGATGGGAATATATGAACATCATTATCGTAGGCGACGGCAAGGTGGGAGCCGCACTGGCGTCTCAGCTCTCTGCCGAGGGGCATGATGTTACCATCATTGACTCTAATCCCCTGGTCCTTAACCACAGTGCCGAACAGCTGGATGTCATGGTGGTCACGGGCAACGGCGCTTCCATGAACACGCTGCGGGAGGCGGGGGCGGAAAAGGCCGATCTGCTGATTGCCGCTACCAGCCGGGATGAACTCAACCTGCTGACCTGCCTGACCGCCAAGAAACTGGGGGCCGGACACACCATTGCCCGGATCCGGAATCCCGAATATTCCGATCAGCTGGTGGCCATGCGGGAGGAACTGGGGCTTTCCCTCACGGTGAATCCGGAACAGGCGGCCGCTCATGAGGCGTATCAGCTTCTCCAGTTCCCCTCGTTCCTGAAACGGGAGTCTTTTGCCAAGGGACGGGTGGAGATCGTGGCCATTCCGGTGAACGAAGGGGCCAGACTCTCCGGGATCCCGCTTCGCAAACTCTATGAGATCGCCCGGGTCAATGTGCTGGTGTGCGCTGTGGAGCGGGAGGGCAGGATACATATTCCCGGGGGTTCTTTCGTTCTTCGCGGAGGGGACACCATTTATGTCACCGCCGCCCTTCAGGATCTGGCTCAGCTCATCAAAAATCTCGGGCTGGTGGACCGGAAGGTCAGAAGCCTGCTCATGATCGGGGGCTCCCGCATCGCGTTCTACCTGGCCCGGCGGTGTCTGGACTCCGGGATGTCTGTGAAGATCATTGAGCGGGAGAGAAGCCGGTGTGTCGAACTGGCGGAAGTGCTCCCGGAAGCTACCATTATCGAGGGAGACGGTTCCCGCCAGGAAGTACTGGACGCCGAGGGCATCCGTTCCTATGACGCAGTCATCACCCTCACCGGCATGGATGAGGAAAATCTGATCCTCTCCATGTTCGCCAGCCATCTGGGCGTGGGGAAGGTCATCACCAAGATCAACCGCATCGATTATACCGATGTCTTCCGCAGGCTGGGCATCGGCTCGGTCATCAGCCCCAAGGGGTTGTGCTGCGCCAATATCGTCCGGTATGTCCGGGCCATGTCCACCGCCTCGGGCATTGACAGCGTGGTCGCGCTCCACTCCATCGTGGACGGCCAGGTGGAGGCCCTGGAGTTTCTGGCGGGCCCTACGACCCGTCACTGCGGCGAACCGCTGAAAGGTATTCCTCTCAAAAGCGGAATCCTGATTGCCTGCATTACCCACAAAGGCCACACGATCCTCCCCAAGGGCGACTCCCGCTTCTATCCCGGAGATACTGTCATCGTGGTAACTGCCGGGGACAGGGCGATCAACGCACTGGAAAATATCTTCGCGGACTGAGAGGGCTGGAGCATGAATCGGAAAATTATTGGGAAGATGCTGGGCTTTCTTCTGCTGCTGGAATGCCTGTTTCTCCTCCCGCCTGCGCTGATTTCTGCCTATGACCGGGAATGGGAGGCAGGGCAGGCCATCCTCCAGACCATGGCGCTGTCCGCCGCCATTGGGGCCGGGCTGTGGCTGCTCTGCCGGAAGGCACACCGCAGCTATTATGCCAGGGAGGGCCTGCTCATCACCTCCCTGGGTTGGATCGTCCTCTCCGCCGTTGGGGCGCTGCCTTTTTGGCTCTCTCGGGAGATTCCCCACTATGTGGACGCTCTGTTTGAGGTCATTTCCGGCTTCACTACCACCGGCGCGTCTATCCTCAACAACGTGGAGGGCATGAGCCGGGGGCTGCTGTTTTGGCGCAGTTTCACCCACTGGCTGGGCGGCATGGGTATTCTGGTGTTCCTGCTGGCGGTGGTACCCATGGGCAAAGGCGGATACAGCGTCCATCTGCTCCGGGCGGAGAGCCCTGGGCCCGAGGTGGGCAAGCTGGTACCCAAGATCCGTAAGACAGCCAGTATACTGTATCTGATCTACGTCGTGCTGACCGTGATCTGCGTGT
>JAQXNP010000206.1 GCA_029098065.1 Clostridiales bacterium
CCGCCCTGTGCAAAAGAAGTACCGGATGGGGTAAGCTTTTAAGAGCGGGGGGGCGTAATGCCTTTTCGGGCTTTCCGCCCGCCTTTTTCGTTGCCAGAGGTCGAAAAATATGTTATGATAGGGCCATTGAGCGTGAAGCGCTGCTTCAGAGGGCCGGGCCGCCCGGGGTTCAAGGGAGTTCCGGGTCTGATGAAGCGGTTTGACCATAACAGACAAGAGTGAGGAGGGAACCTCATGGGGGAAGATCAGCTGCAGTTTCGGACCGCCGCCTTCGGCGGCTTCCAGAAGCAGGATGTGTTGGCCTATCTGGAGACCAGCGCCAGGGAGCAGCACGAGAAGCTTTCCGCCCTTCAGCGGGAGCTGGAAGAGATGAAAACCGCCAAAGAGGCGGGAGAGGCTGCTCTGGCGGCGAGAGAACGGGATCTGAGGGAGAAGGAGAAGGCTCTGGCGGCACGGGAAGAGGAGCTGGAAAAGCTGAAACAGGAGAAAGAGGAACTGTCTGACCGGCTCAAGGACAGGGAGGATGAGCTTGACGGGCAGCTTGCCCGGATCAGAGAGCTGGAGGGACAGGTGGAGCAGCTCTCTGCGCAGGTGAAGAAGCTGACTCCCGCCGCCTCGGCCTATGAGGGACTGAAGGACCGCACCGCCGGCATTGAGCTGGAGGCCCACAGCCGTGCGCAGGAGATCGAGCGGGAGGCGGAACAGCGGACCCGGAAGACCCGGGCGGAGCTGGAGGGCTGGTTTGCCAAGCTGCAGGCTGCCTATGACCGGCTGAGGAGTGACTTGGATGCCTCTCTGGCCCGGACGGGGGAGGAGCTGAGCCGGGTGGAGCAGGGGCTGAATGGGATCTCGGCGGAGTTTGATGCCCAGGGTTCCGCACTGACCGAACTGCGTAAGGAGGTGGAGGGAGTGACAGGCCCCAAGGCGCCCACCCCTCTTCCGCTGGAGGAGGGACAGTGATGGCCGGGGAAAAACGGATCCATACCGACATGCTGCGGCAGGTCCTGCCGGAACTGGAAGCGGGAGACCGGGTGCTTCTCAGCGGCACCATCTACACCGCCCGGGACGCAGCCCACAAGCGGTTTTTCCAGCTGCTGGGCGAGGGAAAGGCGCTGCCCTTTCCTCTGCGGGACGCGGTCATTTACTATGCCGGCCCCACCCCGGGACAGCAGGGCATGGCGGTGGGGGCCTGCGGTCCCACCACGGCGGGCCGGATGGACGGCTTCGCCCCCCGGCTGCTGGATCTGGGCCTGGGCGCCATGATCGGAAAAGGCGAGCGGGATCAGGCGGTCGTCGACGCCATCGCCCGCAACCAGAGCTGCTACTTCGCCGCCGTGGGCGGCGCCGGCGCCCTCATCGCGAAGTGTATCGCCTCTGCTGAAGTGGTGGCCTTTGACGACCTGGGCTGCGAGTCGGTCAAGCGGATGGAGGTCCGGGATCTGCCACTCACCGTGGCCATTGACGCCCGGGGAAACGACCTTTACAAAACAGGCCGGAAGGCCTGGGCCAAAGAATGAACAGAGCGCCCGGAGCGATTACGCTCCGGGCGCTTTTGACGGTCTCATACCACCTGGAAAAGATAAAATTTCAGATAATTGGTCTCGGGGACGCCCCAGAGAATCGGATGGTCGGGGGCCTGCTGACGGGCCTCGATCTGCCTCAGCTGGACCCCGGCGTCCCGGGCTGCGGCGGCGATAACACCGGCGAAGCGGTGTTCCTCCATAAAATGGGAGCAGGAGCAGGTGGCCAGATAGCCGCCCCGGGGGAGCAGCTTCATGGCCCGGTAGTTGATCTCCTTGTAGCCCCGGGCCGCCTGATCCGCCGTCCGGCGGGACTTGGTGAAAGCGGGGGGATCCAGAATGATGAAGTCCCAGTCCCGCCGTTTCTCCTCCGCCAGCCGGGGGAGCAGATCAAACACATCGGCGGCCAGAAAGTCCATCCGGTCCTCCAGATGGTTGAGGCGGGCATTCTGGCGGGCCATCTCCACCGCCGGTTCGGACACGTCCACGGCGGTGACACGCTCCGCTCCGCCCAGAGCGGCATTGAGGGCGAAGGAGCCGGTGTGGGTGAAGCAGTCCAGGACCCGATGCCCTCCGGCCAGCCGGGCCACCGCCCGGCGGTTGTATTTCTGATCCAGGAAAAAGCCGGTCTTTTGACCGTTCTCAAAATCCACGGTGTATTGGACCCCGTTTTCGGTGATCTGGGTGACGGTCTGTTCGGGGACGGCTTCCCCGGGAAGGGGGAAGAAGCCCTTACCCTGCTCCAGCCCCTCCTTGTCCCGGAGGGCCTCATCGTTGCGCTCGTAAATGGCCCGGATGTCCTGGCCGTCCTCCCGCAGCGCCTGGACCAGCAGGGGGAAGAGCCGGTCTTTCCGCTGTTCCAGGCCATAGGACAGGGTCTGGGTCACCAGCACATCCCCAAACCGGTCCACCGTCAGTCCGGGAAGAGCGTCGGCCTCCCCGAAGACCACCCGGCAGGCTGTCAGATCCTGAGGCTCCAGCACACTTTTGCGATAGGCCCAGGCGTACCGGAACCGGCGCAGCCAGAAGGCGTCGTCAAAGGTGTCGTTGGCGTTGCGGGAGAGGAGCCGTACCCGGATCAGAGAGTTCCTGCTTAAAAGTCCGGCCCCCAGCCAGGTGCCTTTTTCCCCCAGTACGTCTACAATGGCTCCGTTGGGAGCGTCTGCCGGACAGGAGAGGATCTCCCCCTCATAGACCCAGGGGTGGCCCCCTTCGATGGCCCTCTGGCCTTTTCTGGTGATGGTAACGATGGGATATGCCCGTTTCTGCTTCATAAACAGCGGTCCTTACTCTGTGGTATAGTTGTCGAAATAGCCCTGGATATAGACGATGGGGGTGCCCTTGTCTCCTGAGCCGGAAGTCAGGTCGCACAGGGAGCCGATGAGGTCAGTTAGGCGGCGGGGGGTGGTACCTTCAGAGGCCATTTGGCCCTTCAGGTCGGCGTCCTTCTTCCGGATGGCCCCGGAGATGGCTTCCTTCAGCTCGGTGCCGGAGAGGGCGGCAAAGTCATTGTCGGCCAGGTACTTCAGTTTCAGCTCGTTTGGGGTGCCCTCCAGACCGGCGGTATAGGCGGGGGAGACCACCGGATCGGCCAATTCCCAGATTTTCCCTACCGGATCCTTGAAGGCACCGTCGCCGTAGACCATGACTTCCACGTGCTTTCCGGTCTCCTCCAGCATCTTCTTCTGAATGGCATCCACCAGGGGCTGTGGGTTCTGTGGGAAGAGCTTGACCTTCTCCTCAGTGGCCTTGTTGGAACCCAACAGGCCGTAAGAGTGGTTGCACCCGCTGCCATTCACCGGAGCGGTGAGAATGTCATCCAGGCCGAAGACCCGCTCTCCGCCGGCGGCCTTCAGCAGCCGCTTGGAACGGGCGCGGGTGTGGATGTCACAGGTGAGGACGTTCTTGGTATATGCCAGCACGGCCCGGGGATCGTTGGCGAAGATAATCTCCGCCTCGGCGCCGCAATCCCGAATGAGCTGCTCATAGTACGCCACATAGTCTACGCCGGTGAAAGGGTGCTTTTCATAGCCGAACAGTTCCCGGTACTGTTCCAGGGAGAGGACGTCTGTGTAGGGGTCCACGCCCTTTTCGTCCATGGTGTCCACCGAAATCAGGTGGTTGCCCACCTCGTCGGAGGGGTAGGAGAGCTGAAGTACGATCTTCTTACAGCCCTTGGCAATGCCCCGCAGGCAGATGGCAAAGCGGTTGCGGCTGAGGATGGGGAAGACCACGCCCACGGTGCCGCCGCCCAACTTGGTGCGCACATCGGCGGCAATATCGTCTACGGTGGCGTAGTTGCCCTGAGCCCGGGCCACGATGGCCTCGGTCATGGCAATGATGTCCCGGTCCCGGATGGAGAATCCCTCTTCCTTGGAGGCCTCCAGGACGGACTGGGTGACGATCTGGATGAGGTCATCCCCCTCTCGGATGATAGGGGCGCGGATTCCGCGGGAGGTGGTGCCGACTGTCCGGCTCATAAAAAACACTTCCTTGTGTTTGATTTTACAGGCTGAATTGCCTGGTTTCTTTTCTATTGTACCGGAAAATGCCGGGATTGTAAATGAAAATTCCGGAGCCGGGAGAAAAGCGCCGCGGAACAAACGTTCCGCGGCGCGTCAGATTTTCTGCTCAGTGCAGATCGATGATCTCG
>JAQXNP010000207.1 GCA_029098065.1 Clostridiales bacterium
CCTTGTAGTCCGCAGCGCTGGCGCCCACGACCATCATGCCAGCCAGCATGGTGCCCGCGAGAGCGAGGCTGAGAACACGCTTGAGGTTGTTCATGGATATTCCTCCTTTTTGTTTTTGACGCGGAAAAGTCTACCAGCCATTTTTACGCAAAACCGGAAAACATTGGGGCTCAATGGATCACGGATTTGTGAGGGCCGTATGACTCCCCTGAAGGGGCGATAAAAGTTTTGAAAAGAGCAGAAAAAGGCCGTGAAGCGGAGCTTCACGGCCGGAAAAGTGACTTTGGTTGACTTTTGGTAGACATGGGGATAAAAAACGGGCCGCCCGGAGAGGCGGCCCGCGGGGGAACAGTTACTGTTTCAGAGTGTCTGCCCAGGCCGCATAGGCGGCGACCTTTGCCGGACAGTTATCGCCCTGAGCCAGGATATAAACCTTGACTTTGGGCTCGGTACCCGAGGGACGGACCACCAGGTCGGTGCCGTCCGCCAGCTTGTATTTGAGGACGTTGGAGCCTTTCAGCTCCATCCCGGTCCGGGCTCCAGAGGTCAGATCTTCCTCAATGCCGGTGGAATAGTCCTTCCGGGTGAGGACTTTGACTCCGGCGATTTCCGTGAGAGGATTGGCCCGGAGACCGGCCATCAGTTTGGCCATCTTGGCCAGACCGTCCACTCCCGGCATGACCAGATTCAGCGTCTTTTCCTCGTAAGTGCCGTACTTGGCGTAGAGCTCCTGGATGGCGTCATAGAGGGTCATGCCCCGGTCGTAATACCAGGCGGCCATCTCGGTGGCCACCATGGAAGCGGTGACGGCGTCCTTGTCCCGGACGTAGTCGCCCATCATGTAGCCGTAGCTCTCCTCAAAGGAGAAGATCACTTTGCCCTCGCCGGTGGACTCCAGAGCGTTTTTCTTCTCCGCCATGAATTTGAAGCCGGTGAAGGTGTCAAACATCTGGACTCCGTTGACCTCGCAGACCTTCCGGGCCATCTCGGTGGAGACGATGGTCTTGAGGGCGGCGGCGTTGGCGGGCAGTGTGCCCATGCGCTTCTTGGCGCCGATGACGTAGTCCAGCAGAAGCACGCCGGTCTGGTTGCCGGTGAGGGGGATGAAGTCCCCCTTGGGCCCCCGGACCATCAGGCCGATGCGGTCGGCGTCGGGATCGGAACCAAGGATGAAGTCGGCTCCCTCCTGATTGGCCAGATCCACCGCCAAGTAGAAGCCCTCCGGATTCTCCGGGTTGGGAGAGACCACCGTGGGGAAATTGCCGTCCAGCACCATCTGCTCGGGAACACAGATGACGTGCTTCACCCCCAGACGGCGGAGGGCCTCCGGAATCAGCTTGTAGCCGGTGCCGTGGAAGGGGGTGTAAACCATTTTGAAGCGGTCGGCCACCTTGGCTACCACCGCTTTGTCAGTGGCCTGCCCCATCACGTTGTCCAGGAATTTTTCGTCCGTCTCCGCTCCCATGACGGTGACGAGACCCTGTTTCACCGCCTCGTCATAGTCCATGCGCCTGATGCCGGTGAAGATGTCGATCTCCCCCATCTTTTTGGCGATGGCGTCGGCGTGGTGAGGAGGAAGCTGGGCGCCGTCGGCCCAGTAGACCTTGTAGCCGTTGTACTCTTTGGGGTTGTGGCTGGCGGTGACGTTGACGCCGGCGATGCAGCCATATTCCCGGATGGCGAAGGACAGCTCGGGGGTGGGACGCAGAGACTCCATCACCCGGCTGGGGATGCCGTTGCCCGCCATGACAGCGCAGACTTCATGGGCAAACTCCTCCGAGTGGTTGCGGCAGTCAAAGCAGACCGCCACGCCCTTCTTCACAGACTCGGGGCCCTCCGCCAGAATGACCTCGGCGAAAGCCTGGGTGGCGTGGCGGATGACGTGGATATTCATGTTGTGGAGCCCGACACACATGGTGCCCCGGAGGCCGGCGGTGCCGAATTCCAAGGGGGCGAAAAACCGGGATTCGATCTCCTTCTCGTCGCCGGAGATGGCTTCCAGCTCGGCCTTTTCCTCCGCACTGAGGGCGGGGCTGTTGAGCCATTTCTGATAAGTATCCTGATACGTCACGATAACTCCTCCTTTTCGTTTTCCTCAGCGGACTTTGCCGCGGTATCCAGCAGTGGTCGGTCAGAGGGCGGACACCGGCCCGGCGGGGAAGCTCCCCGCAGCCTCCGGAAAGACGCCCCCTATTTGTGGTAATGAGAGCCCTCGTTGATCTTGAAGGCCCGGTAAAGCTGCTCCAGCAGCATAACCCGGGCCAGATGATGCGGGAAGGTCATGGGGGACATGGACAGCCGGACCCATGCCTCCGATTTTAGGCTTTCGTCCAGGCCGTAGGAGCCCCCGATCAAAAACACCAGCTGTCTGGCGGAACTGTTCTGCCAGGTCCGGATGAGTCCGGCCAGTTCCTCGCTGGACCGCATCCGCCCCTCCACACACAGGGCGACTACGCTGGCGCCCTGGGGCAGTTTGGCCCGGACAGCGGCGGCCTCTTTGCTCAGAGCGGCATGGATCTGAGCCTGAGAGGGATCCTGGGGCAGCCGTTCTTCGGGCAGCTCGGTGATCTGAAGTTTGCAGTAGGGACCCAATCTCTTAGTATACTCGGCCGCCGCGTCGAAATAGAACTTTTCTTTTAATTTTCCCACGCAGATGAGCTGAATATTCGTCATAACTCAAACCTCATATCCGGGGGAGAGTTCCCCGCGGGGAGCAGTTGCCAGAAGGATGTCCCGATCCGGGTCGATCCCGGCCCGGTGGAGAAAATCTCCCACCACCTGCCGGGCCAGCGCAGGGGTATTGTTTTCCGCAGACAGATGAGCCAGAATGATGGTTTTGGTTCCCTTTTCCACGCACTGGAGAGCCAGAGCGGCCCCGGCCTCGTTGGACAGGTGGCCCCGGTCGCTCAGAATGCGGACCTTCAGGGGATATGGATAGGGGCCGGACCGGAGCTTGTCTACGTCGTGATTTGCCTCACAGACAACCAGATCCGCCCCGATCACGCCATCCAGAACATCATCGGAGACATAGCCCAGATCGGTGACTACGGCGGCCTTCCGGCCGCCGCAGATGAAGGTGAACCCCATGGGCTGGGCGGCGTCGTGGGAGGTGGGAAAGGTTTCCGCCGTGAAGGGGCCCAGGTCAAAACAGGCGCCGGGGGACACGGGGCGGAGGTCATCCTCTATGGCCGGGATACGGCAGGCCAGCTGACGGGCGGTGCCGGGGGCGGTATAGACAGGCAGATGAAATTTTTTGGTCAGTGTGGCCAGACCGGAGATGTGATCGGTGTGCTCATGGGTGATGAGAATGCCGCTGAGTGCCTCGGGGGACAGTCCGAGGCCGGCCAGAGCGGCAGTGATACGGCGGCAGGAGATACCTGCGTCCACCAGCAGATGGGAGCCGCCGGCGCTGACCAGAAGGCAGTTCCCGGAGGAGCCGCTGGCAATGGTGCGGATTTCCAAAGGATCGCTCCTTGCTTATGTAGGATGGGGGGCGGTTCGGCCCGAAAGGTCAGATCCCGTAAAAAAAGGAGCGGCGGCGTCTCGCCGCCGCTCCCGGGCCTGGTGTTGTGTAATGAAATCATCCGACCTGGACGGATTTTGCCTCATCGGGAGTAACGACCACCCGGATGTCCGCCCCAATGCCGGAGAGCTTGCGGACGATATCTTCGTAGCCGCGCTCAATGTGCTGGATCTGGCCGATTTCCGTGGTGCCCTGGGCGGCCAGGCCCGCGATGACCATGGCGGCGCCCGCCCGGAGGTCACAGGCCTCCACAGCCGCTCCGGTGAGCTGGCGGACGCCCTCGATGACCGCGATCTTGCCGTCTACCTGGATCTGGGCGCCCATGCGGCGGAACTCATCCACGTAACGGTAACGGTTGTCCCAGACCCCTTCCGTGAGCACGCTGGTGCCCTGGGCAAGACAAAGGCAGGCGGCCACCTGGGGCTGCATATCGGTGGGAAAGCCTGGATAGGGCATCGTTTTGATATTGGTCCGCTGGAGAGGACCCGTCCGGCGGATACGGACGGCGTCGTCCAGTTCCTCCACCTCGGCCCCCATCTCAATGAGCTTGGCGGTGATGCACTCCAGATGCTTGGGGATAACATTTTTTACTAAAATCTCCCCGCCGGTGGCGGTGACGGCGGCCATATAGGTGCCCGCCTCGATCTGATCGGGAATGATGGAATAAGAACCCCCGGAGAGGTGGGAGACACCCCGGATCTTGATGACATCGGTGCCGGCTCCCATGATGGAGGCCCCCATGGAGTTGAGGAAATTGGCCAGATCCACAATGTGGGGCTCTTTGGCGGCGTTTTCAATGACGGTAGTACCCTCCGCCAGTACAGCCGCCAGCATAATGTTCATGGTGGCGCCCACGGAGACCATGTCCATATAGATGGTGGTTCCTGTAAGGCGGCCGCTTTTGGCGACAGCGCGGACAATGCCGCCCTTCACATCCACCTCGGCTCCCATGGCGGCAAAGCCCTTGATATGCTGGTCAATGGGGCGCCCGCCGAAATCACAGCCGCCCGGAGGGGGAACTTCCGCCAGACCGAACCGGCCCAGAAGAGCCCCGATCAGGTAATAGGACGCCCGGATCTTTCTGGCCAGAGTGTCAGGGACCCTGGCATTTCGGATGTGGGAGCAGTCGATGTCCACTGTGGTGCGGTTCACAGTCTTTACATCGGCCCCCAGTTCCTGGAGAATGCGCAGAATCAGCGTCACATCGCTGATCTGGGGGATATTTTCAATACGGCAGGTGCCGTTGACCAGAATGGCGGCGGGGAGAATGGCCACCGCCGCGTTTTTCGCGCCGGAAATGTCCACAGCGCCATAGAGCGGCTTCCCGCCCTGGATCACGTATTTTGTCAAATCGAAACCCTCGATCCTTCTTCCGCGGCATGCACTGCCGCGGCTATTGTCAAGCCGGAGAGAAACCGCCGGCCGTCTTTAGTCTGTCCAATTCCCGGTGAATACACACAGAGATATATCATCATTATAGCATCAGACCATTTTAATTGTAAAGACGATTTTCCAAAGTTTCCGCCAGAACAGGAAAGTTTATGTCAAGCGGTTTTGTCCCTGTCACAGGAGAATCACGCCGGCGGAGGCGCAGGCGTCCAGCGTATCCTGATCCCAGATGCCGGCCTGCACTTCGCCGATGTGAGCCTTGCCCAGCAGGTACATACACAGCCGGGACTGGCCGATCCCGCCGCCGATGGTCAGAGGCAGCTTTCCGGCCAGGAGAAGCTTGTGGAAGGGCAGATTCCGGCGCTCGTCATGGCCGGAAATGGTGAGCTGACGGTCCAGAGCCGCCGGGTCTACCCGGATGCCCATGGAGGAGAGCTCAAAGGCGTCGGACAGGACGCTGTTCCACACCAGCAGGTCGCCGTTGAGGGTCCAGTCATCGTAGTCCGGGGCCCGACCGTCGTGGGGTTCACCCGATTTCAGCGCCCCGCCGATGCCCATGAGAAAGGTCAGGGGATGGTCTTTCAGCCAGGCCCGCTCCCGTTCCTTGGGCGTCAGATTGGGCCAGCGGTCTTCCAGCTCCTGGGCGGTGACGAAGCTCACTTCATCCGCCAGACGGGGCAGTTTGTGAAGGACGGGAAAGGCGGAGCGCAGGGTGTCCTGGGTCTCCCGGACAGCCTGGGCGATGGACTCCACCGTCCGGCGGAGAAAGGCCTCGTTCCGGTCCCGGGGAGCGATGACCTTCTCCCAGTCCCACTGGTCCACATAAACGGAATGGAGGTTGTCCAGTTCCTCATCCCGGCGGATGGCGTTCATGTCGGTGTAGAGGCCCTCGCCCACCGAGAAATGATAGCGATAGAGCGCCATGCGCTTCCATTTGGCCAGGGAGTGGACTACCTGGGCCTCTTTTCCGGCACAGGGGACATCGAAAGAGACGGGCCGCTCCACGCCGTTGAGATCGTCATTGAGGCCGGTAGAGGCTTCCACAAACAGAGGGGCGGAGACCCGGCGGAGATTCAGCGCCCCCGCCAGCGTATCTTCAAACAGGCGTTTTAAAAGACCGATGGCCTTCTGCGTGTCATAGAGATTCAGTGAGGGGGCATAGCCCTCCGGAATAACGGTTTTCAGCATGACGTTCGACTCCTTTGTCGTTTGGTGACACCATTATAAGGGTCGGGGAAGAAAAAGGCAAGAGGTCCTTCCGGCGGGAGGAGAGGGAAAATATGGAAGGAAAAGGGTTCCCGCTTTGCGCGGAGCTGCATCTTCCGCCGTTGGAGGCGGCAGGGAATGAAATGGCACCCTTTCCCAAGCGGGGCGGAGCGTGGGAAAGGGCGGCGGGCTTTTGGACGATATGGGGCCGGAAAAGAAAAAATCTCATGATTGTACGCAAACGGGAAACTTTTCCGGGAGACCCGGAGGGGGTGAGGAGGGGTGCGATGAAAAGGCGGAATGTTCTGCTGCGTGAGATCCGCAGGCTGGCGGAGTGCCCGGCCAACGATGCGGTCCGGCTGGCCTTCCTGTCCTCGGATGGGCTGGAGGAATTGGAAAAGCTGGACCTGTCCGCGGTCACGGAATTCAAGCGGGGAAAGGATGGGGCGGTGGAGCTGAAGTTCATCGACCGGCTCTCGGCCCTCAAGTGGCTGATGGAGCAGACCGGGGAGGACCCCCGGGCGGAACGGCTCTACCGGGCTCTGGAACAGACGGCGGGAGAGGAGAAATAAATATGGAATTTCAGGCCTTTTCTCCCAAGCAGAAGATGGTGCTGACCTGGTGGTGCCGTTCATCGTCCCAGCGGGACCGGGAGGCGATCATCTGCGACGGGGCTGTGCGCAGCGGAAAAACGCTGTGTATGGGGCTGTCTTTTTTCTGCTGGGCCATGGCGGAGTTCCACGGCGCGCGGTTCGCCCTGTGCGGACGGTCGGTGGGGGCGGTGCGGCGGAACCTTCTGGACGCGGTGCGGCCCACACTGGAGGCACTGGGATTCGTCTGGAAGGAACGGGCCGGGAAAAACTGGATTACGGTGGGGTTCGGCGGGCGGGAGAACACGTTTTTCCTGTTCGGAGGAAGAGATGAGAGCAGTGCCGGGGCGATCCAGGGTATCACGCTGGCGGGGGCCCTGCTGGACGAGGTCACCCTGATGCCCAGATCCTTTGTGGAACAGACGGCGGCCCGGTGTTCTGAGAAGGGGGCGAGGCTTTGGTTCAGCTGCAATCCCGAGGGGCCCGAGCACTGGTTTTACCGGGAGTGGATCTGCGGGGCGGAAGAAAAACGGGCGGTGCGGATCCATTTCCGTATGGAGGACAATCCGGCGCTGGGGCCCGAGGTGCTGGAGCGGTACCGGAGAATCTTTCACGGGGCGTTCTACCGGCGGTTCGTGCTGGGAGAGTGGACAAGCCCCCAGGGACGGGTATACGACTTTTTTGATGAGAAGATGGTGAGACCCGTGCCGGAAGGGGACATGGAGGAGTGGCGGATCTCCTGCGATTACGGGACGGTAAATCCCACCTCCATGGGCCTCTGGGGGAGACGGAACGGCGTGTGGTACCGGGTGAAGGAATTCTACTATGACTCCCGGCGGGAGGGACGGCAGAAAACCGACCGGGAATATGTGCGGGACCTGGAGGAGCTGGCCGGGGGAAGGCCTGTCCGGCGGGTGGTGGCGGATCCGTCGGCCGCCAGCTTTATAACCGCCCTCCGGGAAGCGGGCTGGCCGGTGGAGGCCGCCGAAAATGAGGTCATCTCCGGGATCCGGATCACCGCTGACCTGCTGCGGCAGGGGAAACTGGTCATCTGTGAGCCCTGCCGGGACGCGATACGGGAATTTTCTCTGTACTGCTGGGACGAACGGGCCGCGGGAGACCGGGTGGTGAAGCGGTTCGACCACGCCATGGACGAGATCCGCTACTTTGCGGTAAGTCTGGGCCGGAGAGAACGGTATCTGGGCGCTCTGAGCGTGGAGCGGGCTCCGTGGTGACGGACAGAGACGGGAAGGCGGGTGTAAGCGTTGAAATGGTTTGAACGGAAAAGGAAGGGAGCCGCCCTGGCGGTACAGACCCGGGAAGGGGAGCGGCAGCCCTTTGGGATCCTGAATGGGTACGCGCCCCTGAGAAGCGGGGAGATCGAACTCTATCGGGCCATCCGGGAGGCGGTGCCCATCGTGGACGCCGCGGTGGGCAAGCTGGTCCGGCTGTGCGGCGGCGTGCGGGTCCGGACCGAAGAGGGTCAGGAGGAGCTGGATGAGTTTCTCCGCACGGTAAACGTGGGCTGGGGCCAGCGGGGCATCCAGGCCTTTTTGGATGAGTATCTGGACTCCTTGCTGGTCTGCGGACGCGGGGTGGGGGAGATCGTGCTGGATCAGGAGCGGCGGAATGTGGCCGCCCTGCTGTGTGCGGATCCCGCCCGGATCGAGATCCGGGCGGGAGAGGATCCGCTGAACTTTACCCTGTGTGCCCGGAGAGGGGACGGAACGGCGGAGGAACTGCCGGAACAGGAACTCCTTCTGTTTACCCCGTTCCAGCCGGAGAGCGGGAACCCCTGGGGGGTGTCCCTGCTGCGGTCCATGCCGTTCCTCACCGGGGTTCTGCTGAAGATTTATCAGGCCGTGGGAGCCAACTGGGAGCGAATGGGCAACGCCCGGTTCGCCGTGGTGTATAAGCCGGGAGCCGGGGACGGCGCGTGGGCCAGAGAGCGGGGCGAGGAGATCGCCCGGGAATGGTCCGCCGCCATGCAGGCGGGGAAGGACGGCAATGTCCGGGACTTCGTGGCCGTGGGGGACGTGGAGATCAAGGTGATCGGAGCGGACAACCAGGTTCTGGACAGCGAGGTACCGGTGCGGCAGATTCTGGAGCAGCTGGTGGCCAAAACCGGACTGCCGCCCTTTCTGCTGGGGCTGTCCTGGGCTTCCACCGAACGGATGAGCGAGCAGCAGGCCGATATGATGACCAGCGAGATCACCGCTCTGCGGCGGACGCTGACTCCGGTGGTGGAGCGGATCTGCGAGGTGTGGCTCCGGATCCACGGCCTGGGCGGGCATGTGACGGTGGAGTGGGAGGACATCAACCTCCAGGATATGGTGGAGGAGGCGAAGGCCGAGCTGTACCGGGAGCAGGCGGAGAATCTGCGCGGGCAGCGGGAGAGCGGACCGGAGACGTAAAACGGCATGAAAGGGTCAGAAAACAGAGCCCGACAGGGTGGGAAAGGAGACGGGAAAATGAAAATCATCAAAGAGGCTGCCGCCGGGGGCGGCTGTCAGATAAGCCCGGAGGATCTGGAGCGTATCAATACTCTGACGCGAAGAGAACTCACCGCCGAGGAGGTGTATTCCTTTACCGTGCGGCTGTGCGACAACGAGATCGACCGGGAGTGGGAGCGGTTCCCCGAGGAGACTCTGGAGGGATTGGCCGGCCTGTTTCTGGGGAAAAGCGGCATGTTCGATCATAACTGGTCCGCCGCCGGTCAGAGCGCCCGGATCTATCGGACCGAAGTGGTCCGGGAAGAGGGGCAGTTCACCCGGGCCGGGGACACCTATTGTTATCTGAAGGCCTGGGCTTACATGGTGCGGACCGAGGCCAACCGGGATCTCATCGCCGAAATCGAGGGGGGCATCAAGAAGGAGGTCAGTGTGGGCTGCGCCGTGGAGAAGGCGGTATGTTCCATATGCGGACAGGAGCTGGGCAAGTGCCGCCATGTAAAAGGGAGGACCTACAACGGAAAGCTGTGCTGGGCGGAGCTGGTGGAGGCGAAAGACGCCTATGAGTGGTCTTTCGTGGCGGTGCCGGCCCAGCCCCGGGCCGGGGTGATGAAGGGAATGACCCCATCCCTGAAGGCGCTGACTGCCGGACGGCCCGGGGCCGCCGCTGAACTGGAGGGGCTGGAGCGGGAGGCCGCTCTGGGCCGCCGCTGGCTGGAGGAGATGAGAAGCGAGGTGGTCCGTCTGGCCGCCATGAGCGAGCCGGATCTGGACACGGGAATCCTCCGGTCGGTGGTACGAAAACTGGATGAGGAGGAACTCAGCGCCATAAAGACGGTGCTGAGCCGGACCGCGGAACGGCGCTGGCCCGGCGGGCCGCAGCTCCCCTATGGAGACGGCAGGCGGGAGGAGAACGGCGACAAGGCGTTTTTGGTGTGACGCAAGCGGGCAGAAGAAGGATGACAGACAGTTGAAGGAGGAGATCGTATGAGCAGCAAGGTTTCGTTTGAGGGGATCGGAGAGGTCACGGCCACCTTTTACGCCGCCGACGGCGTGAAAAGCGGAGACATGGTCAAGCTGACCGGGGACAGTACGGTGGCGGGCTGCGCCGCCGGGGAGCGGTTCTGCGGCGTGTGCGTGTCCGCCGGCGACGGGTATGCCGCTGTTCAGGTGGGCGGCATGATGGAGGCGGTCTGTGACGACAGCACGGTGAGTGCGGGCTATGTGACGCTCACTGCCGACGGCGCCGGCGGCGTCAAAAAGGCGGGGAGCGGGGACAGCGGGGACGAGTATCTGGTGATCCGCGCCGGAGACGGCACGGTCACGCTGAAGATGTGAGGAGGCGCGGTAGGATGGCTTATCATTATGACAATCTGAAACTGGACAAGGGCATGTATTCGGTGGCGGGGAAAAACTTCACCGCCGTACTGGAAGGGGAGGACCCCTCTGAGCGGTACAAGGGTACGGCGCTGGAGGGGCTGGACGCCTACCAGCGCCAGCTCAAGCGGTTCAATATCAAGGTGAAGGGGACCGGCTCCGATGCGGTGGACCGGTTTTTCCAGACTTCCCAGTCCGCTGTGCTGTTCCCCGAGTACATCGCCCGGTCGGTCCGGCAGGGGATGGAGGAGAGTGACCTGCTGCCCTCCATTGTGGCCACGGTGACTCAGGTGGAGGGGCTGGACTACCGCTCCATCGCCTCGGTGCCCGAGGCCGATCAGAAGGAGCTGCGCCGGGTGGAGGAGGGGGCCTCGATTCCCCGGACCCAGGTGAAGACCCAGGAGAACCTGGTCAAGCTCCACAAGCGGGGTCGGATGCTGGTGGCATCCTATGAGGCCATCCGGTATCAGAAGCTGGATCTGTTTTCCGTCACCCTGCGGCAGATCGGTTCCTATATCAACCGCGCTCTGCTCTCCGACGCCATCGAGGTGCTGGAGAAGGGGGACGGCAACGATAACGCCGCCGTCCAGTACAAAGTGGGCACCTCTCCCATTGGCGGCGCCGCCGGGAAGCTGGCCTATGACGATCTGGTGGATTTCTGGGCCCAGTTCGATCCCTATGAGATGAATACCCTGCTGGTGAGCGGGGACGTGATGCTGAAGCTGCTTAAGATGGAGGAGCTGCGCAATCCGCTCACCGGTCTCAACTTCCAGGGGACCGGTAAACTGACCACGCCCCTGGGAGCCAATCTGCTGCGGACCTCCGCCCTGGACGGCGGAAAGCTCATCGGCCTGGACAAGCGATACGCTCTGGAGATGGTGAAGGGGACCGACGTCATGGTGGAGTACGACAAGCTCATCGACCGGCAGATGGAACGGGCGGCCATCTCGGTGACTGCTGGATTTTCCAAGATGTTCCAGGATGCTTCCAAGGTGCTGACCGTGTGACAGTGAGGCGGATATGGCGGAACGGAAGGGGGATGCCGGATGGATGAGACGGTCCTGACTCTGGCGATGACGTTGGGAAAGGTCGAGGAGAGCGAGCAGCTCAAAGCGCTGTGTTGTGCCGCCCGGGAGGAGCTGGAAAGCCTGCTGCGCCCCGGGATGACGCCGGAGGAGTGCGGCGGGGCTTTCCCGCTGGCGGCGGCATGGATGGCGTTGGCGGCACTGGCGGTGGCCGGGGACGACGGAGTGGTCTCCTTTACCGCCGGGGATGTGAGCGTGCGGCAGGGCGGCGGCGGAGACCGGGCGGCAGCCCTGCGGATGCAGGCCAGACAGGTCATGCGGCCCTATCTGCTGGACGGGGGATTTTCCTTCCGAAGCGTGAAGGGCTGAGAGAGAAGGCGGCGGAAGCCGGACAAATGACAGGGAGGAATCGGGTTGGACGAGCGGGCATGGGCGGGCCTGATGGAACGGTACGGACAGCAGGTGACGCTGTACCGGGCGGCGGGGGAGGCCCGGGTGCGGGCCTTTTTCCAGCCGGAGAGAGAAAAGGGGGACGGGGAAGTCCCCTCTCCGGTGGGGAGATACCCGGCGGGGAAATACCTCTATCTGGGCCCCGCCGGAGAGAACCTGGAGGACGTGGAGCGGCTGGAGTGGAACGGCCGGAAGTTCCGGTTCATCCGGGTCCGGGACGTGCCTGTGGGGACCAGGACGGCCTATCGGTGGGCCATGGCCGAGGAGCTGGACAGGGGGAGTGAAGCTTGAACGGGACAGAGGAACTGAGCAGGCGGCTGGCGGATCATCTGACATCGAAGGGACTGCGGGCCGTGACCGCCTGGACCGGCCGTCAGAGAGCGGGGGATGGGGAGACGGTGGCGGCCGTCTCCCTCCGGGCCCGGGAGAGCGGGCCGCCCGGCTTTCAGAATTACCTGGGGGAGCGGTTTGACCAGGAGAGCGGGACCTGGGAGGAGCTCTATGGGAAACAGGAGGAGCTGACGTTCGGGCTGGATCTCTATGGAGATACGGCGGAGAAGGTGCAGGCGGCGCTGGACACCCTGGCGGATATTCTGGACCAGGGAGGTCCGGAAGGCCTGCGGCCTGCTGAGTTTTCCGCCGGGGAGACCGTGTATCGGGCGGAAGAGCGGCGGTATGTCTGCCCGGTCCAGGCCCGGTTCCGGGTGTGGAGCTACGCGGTGGCCCGGGAGGACGGGACCTTCCTGGACTTCGATGTGAGAGGAGCGAATCAGAAATGAATGTGACGGAACATCAGCGGCCGGGGGTGTACTCGGTCTACGACGCTTCCATGGCGGTCAGCGGAAAGAGCGGAAGCCGCGGTGTGGGTCTGGCGGCGGTGTCTGCCAAGGGTACGGCGGGCAAGCTCTATTCCATCTATACGTATGAGCAGGCGGTGAACGAGTTCACCGAGGAAGAGACTATCACCCGGTTGATCGGGCTGGCGCTGAGAAACGGGGCCTCCAAGGTCTGCGCCGTGCCGGCAACCGACGCGGAGGGCTATGAGGCGGCCTTCGCCCTGCTGGAACAGGAAGAGGGCCTGGCGGCGGTGGTGTGCGACAGCACGGACGCCGACGTTCACAAGACCCTGCTGGACAGTGTGGTCCAGGCTTCCGGAAATCGGAGAGAGCGTCTGGCGGTGATGGGTGCCGCCGGGGGAGAGACGGCCGCCGAGCTGACTGCCCGGGCGGCCGCCCTCAACAGCGAGCGGGTCGTGCTGGCGGCCCCCGGAGGGGTTGAGGCCGCGGCGGCGGTGGCCGGGGCCATCGCCGGGGAGAGCGATCCGGCGATGCCTCTGGGGGGCGCCGAGCTCAAGGGGATCACCGGCGCGGATCAGAGCTGGGACGACAATGAGATCGACGCGCTGGTACTGGGGGGCGTGACTCCTCTGGAGACCAGCGGCGGCGTGGTCAGCGTGGTGCGAGGCGTGACCACCCGGACGAAAACCGGCGCGGCGGAGGACGCCACCTGGCGGGAACTGACCACGATCCGCATCGTGGACGACGTGATCCCCGGCCTGCGGGATGCCCTGCGGGCCAAGTTCAGCCGGGCAAAGAATACAGAGCAGGGGCGGGGGGCCATCCGCAGCCAGGTCATCGTGGAGCTGGAGAAGAAAAAGAATGATGAGATCATCACCGGCTATGAGGGCGTGACGGTGTCCGCCCTGGCGGATCAGCCCACGGTGTGCCTGGTGGAGTTCTCCTTCACCGTGGCCCACGGACTGGATCAGATCTGGCTGTCCGCCCACATCACGGTTTAAGGAGGAGTGTCTATGATTGCGTCCAGATTTCCCACCAGCGCCGACATCTATCTGGAACTCGACGGCAAGAAGCTGGCGGTGGTACAGAGCTACTCCGCTCAGGCCAGCCGGTCCAGCTCGGTGGTGGAGGCGTTTGGGGAGAGCGAACCGGTGGCCACGATCCCCGGTCAGCGGAAATATACCATCGTGCTTACCCGTCTCTATGCCACCGATGAGGCGGCCAGAGACGGGATCAATTTTTACGACCTGGAGGACTTCAATCTGGTCATCTGCAAGCCGGACAGGCGGATCATTTACTCCGGCTGTCAGTGGCAGGACCTCAGCGAGACCGGCAAGCTGGGGGACATGGTGCTGGAAAAGGTGACAATCATGGCGGCCAAGCGGGTGGAGACCGCACTGCAATGAGCGGGCTGCTGACAAAGCCCCGGGTAAAGGACCTGGGCGGCGGATGGAGCCTGAGGCTGCTGTCCGCCCGGGAGGAACTGGAGGCCAGAGCCGAGGGAGAGGCTCTGGCCTCCGATGAGAGGGACCGGGCGCTGTGCGCCAACGCCTGCCTGCTGAGCCGGGCTCTGCTGAAGCGGGGAAAAAGCTGTTTTGACAGCGGCCGGGCGGTGCTGGAGGCCCTCACCGCCGGGCAGATCGCCGACATGGCCAGGCGGTGGGGAGAATTTGACCGGGCGTGCAATCCCTCCGCCCTGGAGAAAGAGACGGTGGACGAGGCAAAAAAAGCCTGGAGCGCGCGCCTTATGAGCGCCTTCAGTGGCGCGTGCTCAAGACGTTTGGGGCGCTGCCCACCGAGGCGCGGGCCCGGGAGATGACACACCGGGACTATCTGTGGTGCGCCCTCAATCTTCTGCTGGACAGCGAGGAGGAACTGGAGCGGCTCTGCCCCGCCTGCCGGGCGGAGGCGGAGTCGGACCGGTGTCCCGTATGCGGAGCCGAAAGGAGCGACTGGGGCGAAAACCCAGGATTTGACCGGGCGGCTTTTGAACGGATGCGGGGGGAGAGCGGATGACCGATTATCTGGAAGAGGCTCTGCGGCAAAAAACGGACGAGGAAGCCGGAGAGGAGCTCTCCGCGCTGATGCGAGTCCTGGAGCCGCTGGGGAACGGAGCGGGAGCGCCGGGGGTTTTTCCTCAGAGGGCAGATACCGTCCGGCCGAAGGAGCCGGGGGGCATTTCAGAGGAACAGAAGCCGGTCGATCAGGCGCGGGAGCTTCCGTGGACCGATGTTATGATCGATGAAGTGCCGGCAGAGGAAGAGAGAACCCGGGAGGAGCTGGAAAAGCCTGTTCTCCCGGCGGTGAGCGGGATGCCAGGCCTGGGAGAGACGGGGGAAGCGGCCCAGGGGTTTTTCTCACGGGGAACGGAAAAGGACGGAGTGGAACGAGTGGGGCTGAGCC
>JAQXNP010000208.1 GCA_029098065.1 Clostridiales bacterium
GGCGAACTCCAGCACCTTTTCATTGAGGACAGGCAGAGTGCCGGGCATACCGGTGCACACCGGACAGCAGTGGGTGTTGGCCTCGCCGCCGAATTCGGTGGTGCAGGAGCAGAAAATCTTGGTTTTGGTGGCCAGTTCCACGTGGGTCTCCAGACCGATGACAGTTTCCCAGGTCATTTCGCCGCTCCCCCTTTCCCTGTGGGCATTTTCTTGTGGTAATCCGTCTCCAGCTGGAAGGCGTGGGCCGCGTTCAGGATGACAGAGTCAGCCAGTGCGGGGCCGATGAGCTGGGCACCGATGGGCAGTCCGTGGGAGTCAAATCCGCAGGGGACCGAAATGCCGGGCAGCCCCGCCAGGTTGAGGGGGACGGTGTAGATATCCGAGAGGTACATCTTCAGCGGGTCAGACAGGCTCTCCCCCAGCTTGGGAGCGGTGGTGGGAGCCACGGGGGTCAGGAGGACGTCATAGGTTTGGAAAGCCTCGTCATAGGCCTTTTTGATGACCGCCTTCACCTGGAGGGCCTTCTTGTAATAGGCGTCGTAGTAGCCGGTGGACAGGACAAAGGTGCCCAGCAGGATGCGGCGCTTCACTTCGGCGCCGAAGCCCTCGGTCCTGGTCTTGTTGTAGAGGTCGGTGAGATCCTCATAGCCCTCCGCCCGCCAGCCGTATTTCACGCCGTCAAACCGGGACAGGTTGGAGGAGGCCTCAGCGCAGGCGATGATATAGTAGGCGGGCACCACGTACTTCATCACGGGGAGGGAGAACTCCTCCACCACGGCGCCGCGGCTTTTCAGCACCTCGGCCACGGCCAGAACGGCGGAACGGACCTCGCTGTCCAGCCCCTCGCCGAAGCAGTCGGCGGGAATGCCGATCCGAAGTCCCTTTACATCTCCGGTGAGGGAGGAGAGGAGGTTTCCATAGCTGCCCTCCAGGCTGGTGCCGTCCCGCCTGTCCTTGCCCTGAATGACATCCAGTACGGCGGCGCAGTCGGCGGCGGAGCGGGCGATGGGGCCCATCTGATCCAGGGAGGAGGCATAGGCGATGAGGCCGTACCGGCTGACGGTGCCGTAGGTGGGCTTCATGCCGGTGACGCCGCAGTAAGAGGCGGGCTGGCGGATGGAGCCGCCGGTATCCGAGCCGATGGCATACCAGACCTCCCCCGCGGCCACGGCGGCGGCGGCGCCGCCGGAGGACCCGCCGGGTGCCCGGGACAGGTCCCAGGGGTTGCGGACAGGGCCGTAGAAGGAGGTCTCCGAAGTGGAGCCCATGGCGAATTCATCCATATTCAGCTTGCCCAGGCTCACGGCCCCGGCCCCGGTGAGTTTTTCCACGACGGTGGCGTCATAGGGGGGCTGGAAGCCGCCCAGGATCTTACTGGCGCAGGAGGTCATGACCCCTTTGGTGCAGATATTGTCCTTGTAGGCCATGGGGACCCCGGCCAGAGGGCTTTCGGAGGGCTTGCCCACCTGTCCCGGATAGGCGGTCACCGTGACAAAGGCGTTATTTTCCGGCTGGCAGGCGCGGATGCGGGCCCGGGCGGCCTCCATCACGTGGTCCAGGGAGACGTCGCCCTTCTTCAAAGCCGCCCCCAGTTCCAGGGCGGTCAGTTCAGTCAATTCCATGTTTTCACCTCAACTCTTTCCCGGGCTTATTCCACCGTCTTGGGGACCAGGAAAGCCTCCTCGTCCCGGCCGGGGGAGTTCCACAGCAGGTCGGAGCGGGGATAGGAGGGCTCCACCTCATCGGCGCGCATCACATTCCGCACGGGGAAGACATGGCTCAGGGGCTCCACGTCCGCAGTGTCCAGCGTGTTGAGCACGTCCATATAGGAGACGATCTGCTCCAGTTCGGCGGCCATTTTCGCCTTCTCTTCCTGGGGCAGCTTCAGCCGGGAGAGGATGGAGACATAGTCCACCATTTCTTCGGTAATTTTCATTGTAAAACCTCCTTAAGGCTCCAGACGGGACAGGTCTCTGGGGAACAGGCAGGCGTGGCGCACGTTTTCCAGTCCGCACAGCCGGGCGGTGAGCCGCTCCAGGCCGATGCCCAGTCCGCCGTGGGGGGGCATGCCGGCCTTGTGGATCATCAGGTAGCTCTCGAACTCTTCGGGATGCATCCCGCGGTCCAGCATCTTGTCCACCTGCTGCTGATAATCGTGGATGCGCTGGCCGCCGGTGGTGACCTCCATGCCCCGGAAGAGGAGGTCAAAGGAGAGGGTGAACCTGGGATCGTCCGGATCGTCCATGGCGTAGAAGGGCCGCTTCTTGGACGGATAATGGGTGACAAAGACAAAGTCGGAGCCCAGCTCTTCCCGGACATACCGGCCGATGTTCAGCTCCTCCTCAGGTTCCAGGTCGTAGGGGTCCCGGATGGGCCGGCGGTACTTTTCCGACGCCAGCCGCTTGGCCTCGTCAAATCGGAGGACG
>JAQXNP010000209.1 GCA_029098065.1 Clostridiales bacterium
CATATTATGCTGATAATTCCGCAGATGATTGACCCGTCGGTCCCTATCGGCCCGGACGATTCGGCAAATGTGGAGGTTCAGCGGTTCGGTGAGCCGGTTGTGCCGGATTTTGAAGTTCCTTATCATACCGATATTATGGAGTCTTTTGACGGCATTGATATGGAGGCTGCAGGGCGCGTTTCCGGCAGTGGATTCTATTACCTGCTGGGAGATATTGCCCGCCTGCATGAAGCGGTGCTGGCTTATGGCCGTGACTTTATGATCGACAAAGGTTTTACCTATTGTATTCCTCCTTTTATGATTCATGGCAATGTGGTAGAAGGTGTTATGAGCTTTGCCGATATGGAAGCCATGATGTATAAGATTGAAGGGGAAGACCTCTATCTGATTGGCACCAGCGAACATTCCATGATTGGCCGTTTCATTGACCAGATTATTCCGGAAGAAAAAATTCCGCAGACCCTTACCAGCTATTCTCCCTGCTTCCGTAAAGAGAAGGGAAGCCATGGCATTGAAGAGCGGGGTGTCTACCGCATTCACCAGTTTGAAAAGCAGGAAATGGTTGTGCTCTGCAAACCTGAGGATTCCATGGCCTGGTATGAAAAAATGTGGCGTTATTCTGTAGAACTGTTCCGCACGATGGACATCCCTGTCCGCCAGTTGGAGTGCTGCTCCGGCGACCTGGCCGACCTGAAGGTCAAATCCTGCGACATCGAAGCCTGGTCCCCCCGTCAGAAAAAATACTTTGAGGTCTGCTCCTGCTCCAATCTGGGCGATGCCCAGGCCCGCCGGCTGAAAATTCGCATCCGGGGCGAGAACGGCAAGACCTATCTGGCCCATACCCTGAACAACACCTGTGTGGCTCCCCCCCGGATGCTGATCGCCCTGCTGGAAAACAACCTCCAGGCCGACGGCACCGTGAAGATTCCCGAAGTGCTGTGGCCCTACATGGGCGGCACGCAGGTTCTGGTGCCCAAGCAGAAATAAAACCGGTGGGCTTTCCGCCCCGGACCGCGGGCGGAAGGCTCCTGCCCCGGAGGCAGGCAGCTGTTTCACGTGAAACCATCTGCACGGCGCAAAGCTCAAAAACCAAAAGACAAATAAGGAGGTCATCTACTTATGTCTGCAAAAGAAAAAACCGGCGGCTTCTTCGCTGAATTCAAACAGTTCATCGCCCGGGGCAACGTGATGGATATGGCGGTCGGCGTTATCATCGGCGGCGCCTTCGGCAAGATCTCCACCTCCCTGGTCAACGATGTGATCATGCCCGCCGTCTCCATGCTCACCGGCGGAGTGGACTTCTCCAACTGGAAGATCGTACTGAAGGCCGCGGTGGCCAGCTCCGACGGCATCATCGACCCCGCCACCGAAGTCGCCATCAACTACGGCAATTTCCTGGCCACCATCCTCGACTTCCTCATCATCGCCTTTGCCGTGTTCTGCCTGATCAAATTCCTCAACAGCCTCCACCGGAAGAAAGAAGAGGAACCCGCCCCCGCGGAAGAGCCCGCGCCTCCCGAGCCCACCAAAGAAGAGGTCCTGCTCACCGAGATCCGGGACCTGCTGAAGGAAAACAGCGGAAGCAAAGGCAAATAAGGTTTCCCCTCCACGAACAGAGAACAAGATCATCCGACAGAAAGCAGGGAATCGTTTGGACGAACAGGAAAAAAAGGAAGAGACCGTATATGCCACACCCATGAAGCGGCTGTGGGCCTGGGTCGGGGTGGTCTACATGATCATCCTCGTCCTTCTGACCACTGCCGCCATGGCCCGGGGAGACTATCTGCGGGGGATCGCCTCTCTGATGGTCATCCCCGCCCTCTGCGGGCTGGGGGGCTCCGCCATCCTCCGCTGGCGGGAGGGCAAGGGCCGGGGCGGATTGCCCGCCTGCATCCTGGTCGCCGGGGGCTGTTTCCTGGTCGCCCTTCTGAATCTGATCCGGGGCCTGCCCATCCTGGCAGGCCAGCTGTGAGGTGTCACCATGAGAGAAATCCTGACGGAAGGCCTGAGCCAAATGGGGATCACGCCCCCCGGCGGAGCGGTGGAACAGCTGGAGCGCTACGCCCAGATGCTCACCGAGAAAAATCAGGTGATGAACCTCACCGCCATCACCACAACCGAAGGCATTGCCCGGCTCCATTTCCTTGACTCCGCGGCGGTGCTGGCTTACGGGGCGGCGGTCAGCCGCAAAGACGGCGGAGCCCGATGGCTGGCCGGAAAGTCTGTCATCGACGTGGGGACCGGTGCCGGCTTCCCCGGCGTGGTGATCCGGATCCTGGAGCCCTCCGTTGAGCTCACCCTGCTGGATTCCCTGGGAAAACGGGTGGACTGGCTGCGGGAGAGCTGTGAGGCCCTTTCCCTGAGCCAGGTCCGGTGCCTTCACGCCCGGGCAGAGGAACAGGCCCTCCTCCCCGGCTTCCGGGATTCTTTCGATGTGGCGGTGTCCCGGGCGGTGGCCTCCCTTCCCCTGCTGTGCGAGCTGTGCCTGCCCTATGTAAAGCCGGGCGGCGTGTTTTTGGCTCTGAAGAGCGTGGACTCCGATGCGGAAATCGCCGCTGCCGCTTCCGCCATCAAGCGGCTGGGAGGAGAGCTTCTGCCTCCTCTGGACTACCCCATCCCCGGCGGAGAGGTCAGCCACCGGCTGACCGCCATCCGGAAAGTCTCCCACACCCCTAAAGGGCTGCCCCGGAAGTGGTCGAGAATCAAGAAGGAGCCTTTGTAAATCTTTTTGTGAAAAATAGCCAATTCTTTACAGAAGAACGGCGCTTCCCCAGTTTTTTCTGACAATATTTTATAAGAAAAACGTTGCAGGAAATTTTCGCATATGTTATAATTACCATACTGGGAGTGTTACCGAATGGCCGCTGTCATCGCTGTCACCTCCGGAAAAGGAGGAACTGGCAAAACCTCACTCACCGGAGCGGTGGGCTCCTGCCTGGCCGCTCTGGGACACCCTACCCTGTGCATCGACATGGACGTGGGGCTGCGCAATCTGGATCTGTCCCTCGGGCTGGCCGACCGGGCCCTGATGGATTTCACCGACGTGCTCCAGGGCCGCTGCCCCCTGGAACGGGCCGTGGTGGAACATCCGGACATCCGGGGGCTCTATCTCCTCACCGCACCACTCACCCTTCCATCCGAACTTCCGGAGGCCGGGATGCGGGAGCTGATGCGGCAGGCCCGGACACGGTTCGAATATATCCTGCTGGACGCGCCGGCCGGGCTGGGAACAGGCTTTCAGCTGGCAGTGTGCGGCTGCGACCGGGCCGTGGTGGTATCCACCACCGACACTTCCGCCCTGCGGGACGCACAGCGGACCGTGATGGAACTGATGCGGAAGGTGGAGAGCATTCATCTGGTGGTCAACCGGGTGCAGCCCCGGCTGATGCGGCGGCTCCACACCACCATTGACGACGCCATGGACGCCGCCGGCCTTCCACTGCTGGGGGTGGTGCCCGAGGACAGCCGGGTCATGCTGGCCGCCAATCAGGGAAAACCGCTGATTCTCTGCGCCAACCGGGGCGCGGCAGTGGCGTACTTAAATATCGCGCGGCGTATCGACGGCCAGAAAGTGCCGCTGATGCGAATCCGGTAATTCAAAGTATTTACATTTTGAGACAGAAAGAGGGTCTGTTGGGATGAATATCGCGCTTTTGAGCCATGACAACAAAAAGGAACTGATGGTCCAGTTCTGTATCGCCTACTCGGGCATTCTGGCCAAACACCATGTCTGCGCCACCGCCACCACGGGCAGACTGGTCCAGGAGGCCACTTCTCTGCCGGTCACCCTTTATCTCTCCCACGCCCATGGGGGCAGCCAGCAGATCGGCGCCCGCATCGCCTACAACGAGATCGACATGGTCCTCTTCTTCACCGATCCCCACTCCCATGAACTGGATGAGGATCTGGATTATATCTCCCGGCTGTGCGATCAGTACAATATCCCCATCGCCACCAACGTGGCCACCGCCGAGCTGCTCATCCTGGGTCTGGCCCGGGGCGATCTGGACTGGCGTGAAATCGTCAAGCCGGGGTTTCAGCCCTTCCCCTCTTGACACGGTCCGGTTTTTGGGATAATATCTTCCCAGTTGACCGCGCAGAGCGGGCATGAGTACCCGGTACACCGCCGGACAGAGAGAGGTCCCATCGGCTGGAAGGACCTTTACGGCAAGGAGTCGGGGAAAGACGGCCCGGGAGCGGGGGCGGAGACGCCCACGGCACGCCTCCCCGTAACAGGAGGCCCTGAGGGCGGCCTGTGGCCGCTGAACATGGGTGGCACCACGAAAGCAGGCGCTTTCGTCCCGTGGATGGGACGAGGGTGCCTTTTTCTTTGCCATGGAAAGGATGAAAAACATGCAAAAAGTCAAGGCGCGGACCCTCTCCGGGTTTATGGAGCTCCTCCCCCGCCAGCAGCAGCAGTTCGAGCGGGTGAAGAGCATCCTGGCCGACACCTACCGCCGCTACGGCTTCACCCCCCTGGACACCCCCGTCATCGAATCCAGCGAGGTGCTGCTGGCCAAGGCAGGCGGAGAGACGGAAAAACAGATTTACCGCTTTACCAAGGGGGACAGCGATCTGGCCCTCCGGTTCGATCTCACCGTCCCGCTGGCCAAATATGTGGCCCTCCACTACAACGAGCTCTCCTTCCCCTTCCGCCGCTACCAGATCGGCAAGGTCTACCGGGGGGAGCGGGCCCAGCGGGGCCGGTTCCGGGAGTTCTATCAGGCCGACATTGACATCATCGGCGACGGCAGGCTGGACATCATCAACGAGGCGGAGATCCCCGCCGTCATCTACCGCACCTTCACCGGCCTCGGGCTGGAGCGGTTCCGGATCCGGGTGAACAACCGGAAGATCCTCAACGGCTTCTACGCCATGCTGGGCCTCACCGAACAGTCCGGAGACATCATGCGGACGGTGGATAAGCTGGACAAGATCGGTCCCGAAAAGGTGAAAGCCATTCTGGTGGATGACTTCGCCGTCAGCCCGGCCAACGCGGATGAGATTCTGGCCTTTATCGGCATCCGCGGCGGAAACGGGGAGGTCCTCGCCGCCCTGGAGGGCTATCGGGGCAGAAACGGGACCTTCGACCAGGGTCTGGACGAGCTGGGCACTGTGGTAAAGTACCTGGGGGCCTTCGGCGTGCCCGAGGACCACTTCGCCGTGGATCTCACCATCGCCCGGGGGCTGGATTACTACACCGGCACCGTGTATGAGACCGTCCTGCTGGATCACCCCGAGGTGGGTTCCGTCTGTTCCGGCGGCCGGTATGATAACCTGGCGGAATATTATACGGATAAACAACTGCCCGGAGTGGGCATTTCCATCGGCCTCACCCGGCTGTTCTATGTTTTGCAGGAACAGGGGATGCTCAACGAGGATCTGCCCACCGCCCCCGCCGACGTGCTGGTACTGCCCATGACCGACGATCTGGCTCCCGCCATCTCCTTCGCCACCGCCTGCCGGGACGCGGGGGTCCGGGCCCAGCTCTATACCGAGCCCAAAAAGTTCAAGGCCAAAATGAATTACGCCGACAAGACCGGTGTGCCCTTCGTGGCCTTCCTGGGCGAAGACGAGGTGCAGAACGGCGTGGTGTCCCTGAAGGACATGGCCTCCGGGCAGCAGGAAAAAGTGGCACTGGCCGCCGCTCCCGGCTGGCTGCTGGAACGCTCCGCCGCCAGGAACCAGGGCGCTCCCATCCGGGAGAAGTGAAACGGAACCTTTTCTCTGTCCCTCCGTCCAAACAGGACAGATTATGTTTCAGGAGGAACCTTCCGATGAGAAAATTTGCCGCCCTGCTCCTCTCCGCCGCTTTGCTGGCGGGCTCTGCCGCCGCTGCCGGACCGGAGGAGGCCTTCCCCGCCAAATATTCCTACCCCGGCTACCCCGATGTGGCCCAGGACGCCTGGTACGCCCGGGACGCCCGGGTTTGCTACGAGGTCGGCCTGATGATGGGCACCGGCTCCGGCTTCGCCCCGGATCAGAGCCTGACGGTGGGCGAGCTGGCCGCCGTGGCCGCCCGGATCAACGAGGCCGTCACCGGAGAGGAGATCCCCGCCGCCGTCTCCGGCCAGCCCTGGTATCAGCGGTATGCGGACTGCCTCACCGCCCTGGGAATGGAGGTCCCCGAGCCCACCCGGGCCGCCACCCGGATGGAATTCGCCGCCCTGCTCTCCCTGCCCGCCATCCGGGAGGAGGCCGAAACCTACCTCTCCCCCATCAACACCCTGCCGAACCGGCTCCCTGACATCGATGACAGCCGGGTGCTGGACTTTTACCGGGCCGGCATCCTCACCGGCACCGACAGCTTCGGCACCTTCGCCGGGGATCGGACCCTCACCCGGGCGGAGGCCGCCGCCATGACCGCCCGGCTGTTGCGGCCTGAACTGAGAAAACACTTCACCCTTTCCGACTACGGTCCCTTCGCCGCCGCCGGACTGGCCCCCTCCGACGTGATGTTTACAAACGGCACCACCGCCGGCCAGTATCTCCCCTATGTACAGGGGCTCATTCTCGGGCTGGAGGAGGACTGCGCCGCTCAGGGGCTGGAATTCAACTGGTTCAACACCGTGGACGGCGTCACCTTCCTGGACTATGTCAAAGCCACGGCCCTGGAGCGCTTCGGCGTCACCCGGGCCCAGGGCACCCGGCTTTACCAGGATTTTGACGTGCAGGTGTTCTACAGCCGGCTCATTGACTGGAACGGCGGGCTGTTGGACGGGAAAAATTGAAAACTTTTCGGAATAACAAGCTTTAAAAATACGATTTGGAGATGATTTTCATGGATCAGATCAAAACCGCCTACCGCACGCACTCCTGCGGAGAACTGCGGATGACCGAGGCGGGGCAGACCGTCACCCTGGCCGGTTTCCTGGAGAATTTCCGGGAGGTGGGCGCCGGGCTGGGTTTTGCCGTGCTGCGGGACTTCTACGGCGTCACCCAGGTGGTGTGCGAGAGCGAGGAGATGGTCAAGACCTTCAAGGCCATCAACAAGGAATCCGCTGTCCAGGTCACCGGTATCGTCCGGGAACGGGACAGCAAGAACCCCAAGCTGCCCACCGGCGACATCGAGGTGGTGCCCTCCGCGGTCAAGGTCCTGGGCCGCTGCCGCCACAATGAGCTGCCCTTCCAGGTCAGCCGCAGCCGGGAGGCCGACGAGACCCAGCGGCTCAAGTACCGCTATCTGGATCTGCGGAATCCCGAGGTGAAGAAAAACATCATCCTCCGCTCCCAGGTGGTGGCCGCCCTCCGGTCCGCCATGATCGACCACGGTTTCTTGGAGATCACCACCCCCATCCTCACCGCCTCCTCCCCCGAGGGCGCCCGGGACTATCTGGTGCCCGCCCGGAACCACCC
>JAQXNP010000210.1 GCA_029098065.1 Clostridiales bacterium
CGCCGTGAGCTTTGGCCTGCGTCCGAGAGAACTTGTTTGAACGGTGGCGGGGAGAGGGCCGCGGATGCGACCCGCCCCGCCGCTGATAAAGAATCTTGTACATAGGAGGAGCGGCGATGAAACGCAAGATCTGGACGAGCCGTCTGGCCTGCCTGGCCTTGGTGGGAGTCACTGTGGGCGGAGTAGCCTGGGCTGCCGGGACTCAGGGAAGCCAGACGGATCCGCTGGTGACCCTGAGTTACCTGAATGAAGTGGCGGTGCCTGACATTATGGCTCAGGTAGACCAGAAACTGGACCAGCGGGAGGCGGAACTGACACAGAAGCTCCAGACGGCGGGGGGCAGTTCCGCATCCTTCGAGGCAGTGAAGGTCCCCGCCGGAAAGTCGTTGGTCCTGACGGCCGGAACCCAGGTGGTGCTTCGGTCCGGAACGGTGAAATCCACAAGCAGCCTGACCGATCTGACCTCCGGGATGGGGTCCTCCACTGCGAATCTGACGGCCAACCATCTCTATCTGGCGACTGCCGGAGGACAGAAAATAACCGCTTCCACTGAACTGACCGTTTTGGTACAGGGAAGCTATACGGTGGAATAGGACGGATAAAAAACCGGGCCGTGTCTGGAAAGACGCGGCCCGGTTTCCGCTGTGTATTACAGATAGCAGACCACCTGATACATCAGGTTAAAATGGCAGATGCTGCCTGCCAGAATGAAGAGATGGAAGATCTCGTGGCAGCCGAACCGGGGATTGTTCCGCCCCGGCCACTTGACGGCGTAAAGGATACCGCCCACCGTGTAAAGAAGCCCGCCCAGAACCAGCCAGAACATCCCCTCTTTCGGGATGGAGCGGGAGAGGGGATAGAGAGCGAAAACGGCCAGCCAGCCCATGACCAGATAAACGCCGGCGGTGAGCCAGCGGGGAGAGTTGATCCAGAGAAGGGACAGCGAGCAGGCTGCCAGGGCCATCGCCCAGATGATGCCGAAAATGGTCCAGCCCCAGGCTGCCTGGGTCCGCAGGACGGTCAGACAGATGGGCGTGTAGCTGCCGGCGATGAGGAGGCTGATGGAGCAGTGGTCATATTTCCGCAGCGCCACCCGTCCTGCCACTGAGGTGTTGAGGCAGTGGTAGAGGGTGCTGGCGGTATAGAGGCAGATCATGGAGGCACCGTAAATGGCGAAGGAGACGATGTGCCAGGCATCCAGCCCCAACAGCACAGAGCGAACCAGCAGCAGAACTGTCCCCACGACAGCCAGGACCGCTCCCACGCCGTGGGTGATGGCCGACCAGGGCCGCAGGCCGTCATAGGGATTCCGGCCCTGTTCCTGTTTGACTTTACGGCGGGTTCGCCTGGGGGTCAGATCCGAGCCGGAAGGAAGCGTATTGACATATTCCATCCTGATCACCTGATTTCTCACTGGATAAATGCAGTATACTCTCATGGCGGAAAAGAATCAATAAAAACATGAGATATAATGATTAAAATTATTTTCGAATAAGACAGGGGAAATGGAGCATAGCCTGAAGGGAGAACGCATCCTGTAAGGAGGACGAGAGCATGGAAGAGATCCCCTGTGTTACCAGCTATACGGCAGAAGGACCCTATCCCGAGATCCGGGTCCAGGGGAAGAATCAGCGTTACGGCCAGGCCATTTTGTCCAATGTGGGAGGGAGCGCTTCTGAGATGGGCTCCATCGGGCTCTATCTTTACGGCCGCTTCACCCAGGACGGCCGGCCCGAGGTGGCGGAAGTGCTGGGACATCTGGCCGTGGTGGAGATGCACCACCTGTCCATTTTTTCAGCCCTGGCCCGGCAGCTGGGCGAGGACCCACGGCTGTGGGGGCCCTTTCGGGGGGGCCGGAGATACTGGACACCGGAATACCTGCGGTACCCGCGCCGGCTGAATCAGCTGCTCCGCTATGCCGTGGAAGAGGAGCGGGGAGCCGTCCGGAAATACAGACAGCAGGCCGGTTGGATCAGAGATGAGAACGTGGCGGCCAACCTCCGCCGGATTGCCGCCGACGAGGAAGTTCACGTTCAGATCCTGTCACGTCTGATGGAGAGCTACTGCAGCCGCCCCTTATGATTTGGGCTTGGGCTTGCAGAGAAGGGCCACCAGATAGCCAAAGAAGATGGCGGCGGTGATCCCCCCGGCCGCGGCGGTGACGCCGCCGGTAAGGGCCCCCAGGATGCCGTGCTCGGCCACCGCTTTCTGTACCCCTTTGGCCAACAGGTAGCCAAAACCGGTAAGAGGGACGGTGGCCCCGACTCCGCCGAATTCCACAACATACTTATAGATGCCCAGGCCGCCCAGAATGACTCCGGAGACCACATAGCACACCAGAATGCGAGCGGGAGTGAGTTTGGTCTTGTCAATGAGAATCTGACCGATGAGGCACAGGATGCCTCCGCATAGGAAGGCTTTCAAATACTCCATAAATAAATTCCTCTATATCATACGTTTGGATGGGGAACGGATTTTCCTTTCCCGGCAGGAAGCGCAGGTTCCCGGTGCGAAAGCTGGATCTGCGGTCTGTTTTCCGTTCAGGATGCGGAGATGGCCACCGCGTGACAGATGGAGGGAATAGATTCCCCCTGCTGAGTGGAGGTGGGAGAGAGAAGGGCGCCGGTGGGGCAGAACAGGATGTTGTTCCACCGGCCCTCCCGCATCCCGTTGAGCAGATAGCCGGTCAGAACCACGGCGGAACAGCCGCATCCGGAGCCGCCGCAGTGGACGTCCTGCTGTTCCAGATCGTAAATCATGGCGCCGCAGTCGTCATAATTGGACAGCTCAATACCGTCCTTGTGGAAGAAATCCAGAACGATTTCCCGGCCCAGTTTCCCCAGGTCGCCGGTGACGATGAGATCATAGAAAGAGGGCTGCCGCCCGGTATCCTGAAAATGGGCGGACAAGGTGGCGTAGGCCGCCGGGGCCATGGCGGCCCCCATGTTGTTGGCGTCCTTGATCCCCTTGTCGATGACTTTTCCCGTGGTGATATGAGTGACGTGGGGACCCGGTCCCTGCTTGGCCAGAACCACCGCGCCTGAGCCGGTCACTGTCCATTGAGCGGTGGGGGTGCGCTGACCGCCGTACTCCAGCGGGGTGCGGTACTGCCGCTCGGCGGAGCAGAAGTGGGAGGAGGTCACAGCAGCGGCAAACTGGGCAAACCCCCCGTCAATGAGCATAGCCGCCAGAGACAGTCCCTCTCCCATGGTGGAACAGGCCCCGTAGAGGCCGAAGAAGGGCACGTCCTGCCCCCGGACGGCAAAACCTGATCCGATGCACTGGTTCAGCAAGTCCCCGGCAAAGAGATAGTCCAGATTGGAGGCCGCCTGGCCTGCCTTGTCCAGGGCCATGGCCAGCGCCATTTTCTGCATGGAGGTCTCCGATTTCTCCCAGGTCTTTTCCCCGAAAGTATCGTCCTGTTCAATGTGGTCAAAGCTGTTGGCCAGGGGGCCGTCCCCTTCCTTTTTGCCCACGATGTTGGCGTGGCCGATGATGGCCGGAGGATTGGCCAGAGCCACAGTCTGACGCCCCAGTTTTTTCGTCGCCATGAGATTCACCCTCTTTGTCAAACTGCCCGTAGTTTGAACGGAATGAGCGGAAAATAATCGGGCTGGGCCCGATTTTTCGTCGATGCCGCCGTTTACACTTCCGGGCGGCTGTGGTAAACTTAAAACAGATCAAAAAGAGGGGCGTTTTCAATGATACAGAAGGCGAAAACCGGAGACCTGGCGCAGATCCTGAATATCTATGACGCCGCCCGCCGGTACATGGCGGCCAGCGGAAACCCGAAGCAGTGGGGAGACGGCTATCCGGAGGAAACAATGCTGCGGGATGATATTCAGGAGGGCCACCTTTATGTCATCTGCGATGACAGTGGTGAACCCCACGGAGTCTTTGCGTTTATTCTGGGAGCTGACCCCACCTACGCTGTGATTGAGGAGGGAGCCTGGAAAAATGACAAGCCCTATGGAACGATCCACCGGCTGGCGGGGGACGGGACAATGAAGGGCCTGTTTTCCCAGTGCCTGGAGTTCTGCCGGACCATCTGCCCCGAGATCCGGGTGGATACCCACCATGACAACCGGACGATGCAGCATTTGGCGGAGAAGTATGGCTTCCAGCGCTGCGGCATTATCTATGTGAGAGACGGAAGCCCCCGGATTGCGTACCAGTACGCCGGCCCGAATTGAAAAATAACAGGACCGCCATAGATTGGGGGATAAGCGGCATCCGGGGGATTCGCTGAGATCCGGTACTGGAAAAACCAATAAAACGGAGAAAACAATAATGGAAGAACCAAAACGTACCATAGCATATCTCTGCCCGAAGTGCAGACAGAGCGTGGTGGTGGAGCGTACTGAATTTCAGCTGGCCGCGGCTCCGAACAGGCTGCCCTGCCCCTGCGGCGGGTCCGCCCTGCTGGTGGAGATGGAGGCCGGACACGCCGACCTGACCGTTCCGTGCCTCTACTGCGGCAGAGATCACCATATCCGCTGCTCAGCCCATGCCTTTCTGCACGAGAAGGCGCTGGCCTTTTCCTGCGGGACAACGGGGCTTGACTGCTGCTATGTGGGAGAGGAAGGGCCGGTGTTCCAGGCCCTCCGCCGGCTGGAGGAAACCGCTGTCCAGATCGAGGAGAACTCAGGGGAGACAGGCGCGTTTCTCAATGAGACGGTCATGGCCGAGGCCCTGGGCGAGATCAAGGACATTGCGGCCCGGGGCGGGATATCATGTACCTGCGGCTCCAGGGACTATAAGATGAGAATACATTACAGTTCCGTGGAACTCATCTGCGCGCACTGCGGCGCCAAGCTCCGCATCCCCGCCGCCACCGGGGATGACCTGGAGGACCTGTGCTGTAAGTATACCCTCCTGATTGACGAGAAAGAGGACTGACCCATGGGAGTTTATTATGAATACTTTTCCCACGTGGGGGCGGCGGAGACCGGGCTCTATTACCAGTGCCGTCCCTCCGGAGTGCTGAGCATCCTCCAGGAAGCTGCCACCGATGCGGCCTGCCAGTTCGGCGGGTCTGGCCCGGAGATGCTGGAACGGTATCACGCCATCTGGATGCTCACCCGGATGTGGTACCGGCTGGACAGGCCCCTCATGTGGAACGATGAGCTGATGGTCCGCACCTGGCACCGGGGAGACAAGGGCGCGATGCTCTATCGAGATTTTGACCTTTTTGTGGAAGGCAGACCGGTGGGGGAGGCAGTGAGCGTCTGGGTTCTGGCCGATGTGGAGAGCCGGAAGCTGCTGCGGCTGTCCGCGGTGGAAGAGATCGCATCCACTGGCGGCGGGGAACTGTGCAAGAGCAAACGGCTTACACGGGTCCGAATGCCGGAGGGGATGACCCTGGCGGACCGGCGGAGGTTCCATTACAGCGATACGGATTCCAATGGCCACGTCAACAACGTCCGGTATGCCGACGCGGCCGCCGACGCGGTGAGGCTGGAGGAGTGCCTGAAGGGCCGCTTTGTCTCATCTCTTCAGATCGGCTATCTGAAAGAGTGCATGGCCGGGGAGACCGTGGATATCTACACCGGCACCCGGGA
>JAQXNP010000211.1 GCA_029098065.1 Clostridiales bacterium
CCAATATTTCCTGGTTCTGGGAAAAGAAAAATCCTCAAAGCCTTGCGGCTCTAAGGATTCTTCTTGGTGGAGACTACTGGACTCGAACCAGTGACCTCCTGCGTGTGAAGCAGGCGCTCTAACCAGCTGAGCTAAGCCTCCATGTTATGGAAAAAGGTGGTGACGCGTATGGGAATCGAACCCATGTTACCGCCGTGAAAGGGCGGTGTCTTAACCGCTTGACCAACGCGCCATAAGTGTTGGCCTATGCCGCCTTTTAGGAGTCCCCTGGGGGTGCTACCTGCACCCCCGCGGGGAATGGTAGCGGCACCTGGATTTGAACCGGGGACACTGCGGGTATGAACCGCATGCTCTAGCCAACTGAGCTATGCCGCCATGTCACGTCCTGACGAACAGGGCATGTGTTAGTATACCTGATTGTCCCCAAATTGTCAACAGAAATTTTATCGATTTTTTATTTTCTTATTCGACTTTGTATCCTACACCCCACACGGTTTTAATATATCTGGGATTGCGGCTGGGTTCCTTCAGTTTCTCCCGCAGGCGGCGGATATGGACCATCACCGTATTGTTCCGGTCCAGGTATTTCTCCCCCCACACCGTCTCAAAAAGCTCCTCCGCGGAAATGACCTTCCCCCGGTTGGAGCACAGCAGCCACAGGATATCAAACTCAATGGGGGTCAGGTTCAGAAGTTCGTCGCTCAGCCAGCACTGATGGGTGGTCTTGTTGATGGTCAGGCTCCCCACAGTGATGACCTCCTCATTTTTCCGCTCCCCGCTGTTGTAGCTGGTGTACCGCCGGAGCTGGGCCTTCACCCGGGCCACCAGTTCCAGCGGGCTGAACGGCTTGGTCATATAATCGTCCGCTCCCACGGTGAGGCCGGTGATCTTGTCGGTATCCTCTGTCTTGGCAGTGAGCATGATGATGGGAAACTGGTGCTCCCGGCGCAGCTCGGCGCACAGGGTCAGCCCCGAGATGTCGGGGAGCATCACATCCAGCACCGCCAGATTAATCTCCTCTCTGCCCACGACCTCCAGCGCCTCGGTCCCCGTGCCGCAGGGAAAGACCCGGAACCCCTCCCCCCGCAGGTACACTGACACCAGGTCGGCGATCTCCTGTTCATCGTCCACCACTAAGATGTTGGCCTCCATGCGTGTCTCCTCCCGGCGAGGGTCTGATCCTTCGCACAAATAAGTTTTCCAAAGCAGCCCCGCGCTTCCGACTCAGAAGATCCGCGAAAACCGCGGGCGCAATTGCGCGGCGCTGCCCTGTATTATAGGCAAAGGCAGAACATATCGTCAAGATATGCCCCACTCTTGTCAGAAAAAGTTCAGAATTGAACGATGTTCCATTTCTCCAGCCCGGCGAATACATCCCGCTGGGTCGGAGCCAGTCCGGTGATCTGCCCCCACTGCGTAAGCACGGAGCCGTTCTTGAAGCAGACGGGCGCGATGGGGGCCAGCTGGGCGATCCGCTGGTACAGCTGGGAGGCCGCCTCCTTTCGGGCCTCGCCGGAGGCTCCCCGCCAGATATTCAGCAGTTCGTCCACCCCGGCGTCCTGAAACCCGCCGTAGTTAAGGCTTCCCCCTTCCCCCACCAGAGGCTCCGGGTCAAAGTCCGCCGTCATGGTGGTCTCGCCCAGGTAGAGATCAAAGCTTCCGCTCTCCAGAGCCGCCAGGAAATTCTCCCACGGCAGCTTTTCCACTGTGACAGCGCATCCCAGAGATTCCAGAGAGCCGGCCAGGGACTCGGCCACCGAGACCTTGTAGGTGTTTTCCTGGTTTACTACCAGCTTCAGCTCCAGGGCGGAGCGGCCCCGGCGGAGTTTCTCTCCCTCCTGCCCCGTCCAGCCCGCCTGACTCAAGAGCTCTCTGGCCGCCGCCGGATCATAGCCCAGCGACTCCGCCAGAGCCGCATCATACTCCGCCGCGCCGGGGTGAATGGGAAGGACCGCGGGGACGGCATGACCCGCCATCAATGTCCCGGAGATCGCCTCCCGGTCGAAGGCCCGGCTCAGGGCCCGCCGGACCGTTTCATCCTGACACGCTCCGCTCCTGGTATTGAATCCCACATAGAGCAGTGTGCTGGTCGGATAGTCGGTCGTCTCGAACCGGCCGGAATACCCCAGCACATTTGTCCCGGTGAGGTCGGTGTTCACCAGGGAGATCTCCCTGGCGTCAAAGGCATAGACCAGGTCGTCGCTGTCCCCCACGGCTTGGAGCGGAATCTCCTCCAGGGGCACGCCGGCCCCGGCCCTGGCGGTGAGCTTCAGGTTTTCTCCCTCCCCGGTGAGGAAATAGGGCCCGGTGCCCAGGGGCCGGTCAGCGCTGCCCGTCTCTTTCACGATGGGGACATCCAAAAGGGACGGCAGCGCCCCATTGGGCCGGGAGAGACTCACCGTCACCTGCCCGTCTCCCGCCGTCACCTGCCGGATGTCAGCCAGACGGCCGGCATATCGGGTGCTCTGCCGGGCCAGATTCAGAGAGGCAGCCGCCTCCGTCCCGGTGAGCGGGGACCCGTCGGAAAACGCGGCGTCGGCCAGAACAAACGTCCAGCTCAGGCCGTCCTCACTGACCGAACAGGAGACGCACAGATCATTCCGGGGCTGGAACTGCCGGTCCAGGGCAAACAGTCCCCGGTACATCAGGGGGGCCAGGGTCAGGTTGATGCTGCTGCTCCCGGTGATGGGATGAAACCCCCCGTTGGGATAACAGGCCAGCGCAAAGGGCATCGGTTCCGCCGTCTCCTCCGGGAAAGGGGAAGGGGTCGGTTCCGGCGTGGCTTCGGGCTCCGGCCCTCCGCAGGCTGTCAGAAGGGCCATGGCCAGAAACAGCGGAGCCAGCCGGGCGCTCTTTCCCCTCCTCATTTCAGGCAGATCAGAGCGGCCTGGCTCCCCCGCTCCCCCCTGGTATAGCGGTGGGACCAGTATTTTTCCGGTCTACAGAACGTGCAGTCGGGGGAGCTGTCAATATGCCCCGCCAGCACCCCCCGCCGCTCCAGCCGCAGAGCGTTGAGCCCCTTCAGATCCACGTGGAACTTTCCGTTGGAATCGCTGGAAATAAAGGGCAGAGCGGCCGCTCCCAGGGCGGCGGTCATCGCGTTGGGCACATCCTCCCCCGTTTCAAAGCAGCACCTGGAGATACCGGGGCCGATGGCCGCCCGGATGTCCGCCGGGGCACAGCCATAGTGGTTCTCCATGATCCCAACGGCCTGTTCCACGATCCCTCCGGCGGTGCCCCGCCATCCGGAATGGACGGCGGCGATGACCCGGCGGACCGGATCGCAGAGCAGAATGGTCAGGCAGTCGGCTCCAAACACCACCAGACCGGCGCCGGGAATGTCGGTGACCAGGCCATCGGCATCATAGCCGGTGGGATCATCGGGCTTTTTTCCCAGGTCAGCAGAGGTGATAACCCGCACCGTGTCCCCATGGACCTGATTGGAAAAAGCCAGTTTTTCCGGATCCATTCCCAGGGCATGGCACACCCTGCGGTAGTTCTCCCGGACGTGTTCCGGGTCGTCTCCCCGGGTGCTCCCCAGATTCAGGCTGTCATAGATTCCCTCGGAGACGCCGCCGGTCCGTGTGGTAAACGCATGGGCCGCTCCGCAGTCCTCCAGCTGGGGGGAAGTCTGGAAGATCAGCCCTTCCACCCGTTTATCGTACAGTTCCATGCCGGCTCCTTTCCCATATCAAGTCGGTCAACACCCTGTTGATGAGCACACAGCCCTCACCGCCCTGAACGGCCGGTGAGGGCTGTGCCGTGATGCTCACATATCCTCTTCGCTGTGGTACTCCTTGCAGGTACATTTTTTCCACTTTTTCCCGCTTCCGCAGGGGCAGGGGTCATTGCGGCCGATCTTGATCCCCTTGCGGACCACCGGGCGTTTCTTGACGGTCTGGTCGCCGCCGCCCGACTCACCGGTGACCTTGGCCACCCGCTCCCGCTGGACCTGTCCGCCCACCTGGACCCGGGCCAGAAACAGACGGCGCACCGTCTCCTCCTGGATGGCGGCAATCATCTCTTCGAACATGTCGTAGCCTTCCCGCTTGTACTCCACCACCGGGTCGTTCTGGCCGTAAGCCCGCAGGCCGATGCCCTGGCGGAGTTCCTGCATGGCGTCGATGTGATCCATCCAGTACTCATCCACCACCCGGAGCATGACCACCCGCTCCAGCTCCCGCATCAGGGGAGAGCCCAGCTCCCGCTCCTTGGCGTCATAGAGGGCGTCCGCCTTCTCCTGGAGCTTCTGGCACAGCTCGTCCCCGGTCATGCCGGCGAGCTCCTCATCGGTGTACTTCAGATCATCCGGATGGAGGAACACGCCCCGGAAGTGGGCGGTGGCCTCACGCCAGCCCTCGGCGGTCAGATGCTCATGCTCGCCCATGTGGCCCCGGACAGAATTTTCAATGACCTCGGAGATCATCCGCTGGATGTTCTTCTGGAGGTCCTCCCCGTCCAGCACCTGGCGGCGCTGCTTATAGATGACCTCACGCTGGGTGTTCATCACATCATCGTACTCCAGCACCATCTTTCGGGTCTGGAAGTTCCGGGACTCCACCTGTTTCTGGGCACTCTCAATGGCGTTGGTGAGCATCTTCTGCTCGATGGGGGTATCCTCGTCCACGCCCAGCTTCTCCATCATGCCCATGACCCGCTCGGAGCCGAACAGGCGCATGATATCGTCCTCCAGGGAGAGGAAGAACCGGGTCTCGCCGGGGTCGCCCTGACGGCCGGCACGGCCTCGGAGCTGGTTGTCGATCCGGCGGGACTCATGGCGCTCCGTGCCCACAATGAAGAGGCCGCCGGCCTCGCGCACCTTGTCCGCCTCCGGCTTGATGGCTTCTTTATATTTGCTCTCGGCCTCCTGGAACGCCTTCCGGGCGTCCAGGATCTCCTGATTGTCGGTCTCGGCAAAGCCGGTGGCCTCGGCGATAAGCTCATCGCTGAGCCCCGCCTTGCGCAGGTCGGCCTTGGCCAGATACTCCGCGTTGCCGCCCAGCATGATATCGGTACCACGGCCGGCCATGTTGGTGGCCACGGTGACCGCGCCGTACTTACCCGCCTGGGCCACGATCTCCGCTTCTTTCTCGTGGTTCTTGGCGTTCAGGACGTTATGCTGGATGCCTTCCTTTTTCAGCATGGCGGAAAGCAGTTCCGACTTTTCGATGGAGATGGTGCCCACCAGCACGGGCTGGCCCTTGGCGTGGCACTCCTCGATCTGCCGGATCACCGCCCGGAATTTGCCCGCTTCCGTCTTATAGACCACATCGTTGTGATCCACCCGCTGGATGGGCTTGTTGGTGGGAATCTCCACCACGTCCAGGGCGTAGGTGCCGTTGAACTCCTCCTCCTCGGTCATGGCGGTGCCGGTCATGCCGGAGAGCTTGCCGTAGAGGCGGAAGTAATTCTGGAACGTGATCGTGGCCAGCGTCTTGGACTCCCGCTGGACCTGGACGCCCTCCTTGGCCTCGATGGCCTGGTGGAGCCCCTCGGAATACCGCCGGCCAAACATGAGCCGGCCGGTAAACTCATCCACGATGATGATCTCGTTGTCCTTGACCACGTAGTCGATGTCCCGCTTCATGAGCCCCCGGGCCCGGATGGCCTGGTTGATGTGGTGGGACAGCGTGGAGTTCTCCGGGTCGGACAGATTTTCCAGATTGAACGCCTTCTCCGCTTTGGCCACGCCCCGGGCGGTGAGGGTGACGGTCTTGGCCTTCTCATCCACCACGTAATCGGCGTCGATATTGGGGTCTTCCTCCTCCTTGGAGTCAGTCTTGGCGTAGACCTTGGCCTTCAGTCCGGCGGCGAAGCGGTCCACGATCTGATAGAGCTGGGTGGACTGATCTCCCTGGCCGGAGATGATGAGGGGGGTCCGGGCCTCGTCGATGAGGATGGAGTCCACCTCGTCCACAATGGCGAAGGCGTGGCCCCGCTGGACCAGCTCCTGGGCGTAGATGGCCATATTGTCCCGCAGGTAGTCGAAGCCGAACTCGTTGTTGGTGCCGTAGGTAATGTCGGCGGCGTAGGCCTTCTTCCGCCCGGCGGGAGGCACATCGTGGATGACAAGGCCCACGGTGAGGCCCAGGAAGCGGTAGAGCTTGCCCATCCACTCCGAGTCACGCTTGGCCAGGTAGTCGTTGACGGTGACAATGTGGACCCCCTCGCCGGTGAGGGCGTTGAGGTAGGCGGGAAGGGTGGCCACCAGGGTCTTGCCCTCGCCGGTGCGCATCTCGGCAATCCGGCCCTGGTGAAGGATAATGCCGCCGATGAGCTGCACCCGGAAATGGCGCATCCCCAGCACCCGGCCGGCGGCCTCCCGGCAGACGGCGAAGGCCTCGGGAAGAATGGAGTCCAGGCTCTCCCCGTTTTTCAGCCGCTCCTTGAATTCCGGTGTCTTGGCCTGAAGCTCCGCGTCGGTGAGAGCCTTGTAGGGCTCCTCCAGCGCTTCGATCTTCCGGACAATGGGCTCCAGGGCCTTGACCTCCTTCTGAGAGGTGGTGCCGAAAATTTTTCGTAAAATACCCATATCTTTTAATCACCTTTCGATGGTTTCACAGTCCCAACAATTCAAGTATAGATGATACCACACTTTCCCGCAATAAAAAAGTAGAAATTATGAACAAATCCGCAAAAATCCCCGGCCGCCGGGGCAGCCGGGGATCTCTGGGAAAAGGGCAGCGGCACGCCGGACCGTTCCTCCCGTACTCAGGCGTTGAACACGTACTGATCCAGCCGGCGGAAGGCCTCCTGTACCCGGGAGAGGGGCAGGGCCAGATTCATGCGGATGTGGCAGGGGCCGTGGAACATCCGGCCATCCTGAACGGCCACCCCCACGTCCCAGGCGGCCTTCTCCACCTGCTCGATGGTCCGGCCGTGGGCCTCGCACCATTTGGTGCAGTCCACAAACAGCATATAGGTGCCCTCCGGTCTCGAGACCTCCACCCCGTCAAAGCGGCGGTCAATGCAGCCGCAGGCAAAGTCCGCGTTGCCGGCGATGACCTCATTGAGCTCATCCACCCACTCATAGCCCTCCGGCTGATACGCCCCGATCAGGGCGTGCATGGACAGCACGTTCATCTCATT
>JAQXNP010000212.1 GCA_029098065.1 Clostridiales bacterium
CTGTGTCTGCCCCGTGAAGGAACGGAAGGCGGCCCTTGGATACTTTCCCGGCGACAACGAGTTCCACGCCTGCGCGGGCCAGGTGGTCACAGCCCCGGAGCTGGGATTTCTGTTCCCCGCGTTTGACGACCGGGCGGCCAACATCTACCATGCATTGTTCTATTCCAGATCGGCTGATGGGATCCATCAGGAAGTGATTGACAGCATTTTTCATACGGCGGCTCCCATGTCTGCGTCGGAGCAGAAAGAGGCGTTCCAGGCCGCCCTGAGCAACGCGCTCGGCGGCGCCTGCGATATGGAGCTGGTTCAGGTGATCCATAACCGCCTGCGCGGGCTGATGGAAGAGCACCGGGAAGGCCGCGATCCGGAACCGCTGGAGCTTTCCGTCCACGACGCGGCGGCAATTCTCCGGGCCTGCGGCATCGGCTCGGAGCAGATTGCCGCCTTTCACGAAACCTGGGCAGAAGGATTCGGCATCGGCGCCGTGCTGAATCCCGCCAATCTGGTGGGCAGCGGAAAATTTGAAGTAAAAACCGCCGGGGCAACGATCTCTGTGGACCCGGCGTGCGGTTCTCTCGTGAAAACGGGGATGATCGGCGGCCGGAAGTATCTGATGGTCCCCGCGGAGGAAAATGTGGAAGTAAACGGATTTGACGTCCGCACGATGCCTGCTTCCGAACAGGGATAGGGGCCGGCCGCCGCCTGTTTCAGTCCGAAGCAGATGCGGCCTCTCTTGTCAGTGAGGTCAGCGGGCATGCCGGAAGAGATCCGGAACGCCCGCGGTTCAAACGGCGGCAAAAGGTCCTTTCCGGCTTTTGGCACCCAGCCGCCGGCGCAGAGTCTTTCCCTTCTCGTACGTTTCGCTCTTGAATTTTTCCGAAGACAGGATTAAAATAAAATTCAAGTCGAATTTTGGGATTTTTTCTGCAAAGGAGTCGAAATCCGTGACAGCTTTCAAACGGTTCACCTCTCTGGCCTGCGCCGGTGCTCTGGCGCTCGCCATGGCCCTCCCCGCCCAGGCCGCGGGCACCTATTCCGACCTGCCCGAAACCCACTGGGCCTATTCCGACATGGACAACGCCGTTCAGCTGGGCATCCTCAACGGCGTGGGCGGCAATGCCATGGCCCCCTTCGCCGGCCTGAACTGGGCCCAGTACCTGGCCATGGTCACCCGCACTTTCGCTTCCTCCCTCTACAACGACGCCGTCCGCTCCGGACTCCGCTGGGACGCGGCGGGCTATCAGGCCGCTGTGGGCGCGGGGTTCATTCTGGAACATGATTTTCTGCCCGTGACGGCGGACACCCTGGATCGGCCCATTGTCCGGCAGGATGTGGCCGTCCTTCTGGACCGTGCCCTGCCTGATGACGTGGTCCCGTACCGCTACACCTCTGAACCCGCCTCTGCGGAGGATACCCTTACCGATTTCTCCTCTTTGGGTCCCACGTACCAGTCCTCGGTGAGCCGTCTGTTTGATCTGGGGATCATCAAAGGCAAAGGGGACGGCACCTTCGGCGGCGGCGATCCTCTTCAGCGCTGCGACGGCACCGTGCTGCTCATGCGTGCCCTGAACGATCTGGACATCGCCCGCTACGGCGAGGAAAAGCTCGTCACCGTCCGCGCGGTGGATGAGGCGGGGAACGAGCTTCTTCCCGCCCGGACCGTGGAGGCCTATATCGGCCAGTGGTCAGGCAGCCTGCTGAACGACACTGAACTGCCCCATTATGTCCAGCTCTGGGACAGCCGCTCGGTGAGCTCTGCCTGCAGCAGCTACACCGTCTCCTTCCGACCCATGACCGAGTCCGAGATCCAGGAGGAGGACTTCTGGGACCGGGTGGAACGGGGCGAGGCCAACGCCGAGGATTACTATCTGCAGGACTTCTGGCTGAAGTACCCGGGTGAAAACGAGCGCAAGTACCTGCTCCTCTTCGGAGACACCTCCACCCGCCGTTTCAGCAGCCAGCAGCAGGCGGAATCCCACATGGTCACTGTCACGGTTCCCATATGGAAGCTGGACGCCAAAGGCAACAAGGTCTCCTCCACCGGCAGCTTCCGCATTCACGAGGCTCTGGCCGACGATGTGAAAGCCATCTTCACCGAGATCTACAACGATCCCGAGCGCTTCCCCATCCACGATGTGGGCGGCTACAGCTGGCGGGGGGATTCCGCCACCGGCGAGCACAACTGCGGTACCGCCATTGACATCAACGCCAATGAAAACTACCAGATCCGGTACGGCCAGGTCCTGGCCGGCTCCCTCTGGGCCCCGGGCAGTAATCCCTATTCCATCGGTCCCGACAGCTCGGTGGTCCGCATCTTCGAGGCCCACGGCTGGAGCTGGGGCGGAGACGCCTGGGCCTATGACAGCGACCCCTCCGACGGCTATCACGACTATATGCACTTCTCCTATATGGGCGGCTGACATGCAGAGCGCCCGCCTGCGGAATTCGAACCGCAGGCGGGCGTTTTTTGTCCGCCGTTCTCACCCCAGCGGCGGTCCCGCCAGAGCCATCCCCGCCAGGAACAGCAGGAAGGCCCCCGCCGCCGGGCCCAGCCGGGCATGCTCGGGCAGACGGCGCAGTACCGAGGCATACAGGAAATCCGCCCCGCCAAAGACAGCGCCGCCGGCCAGAAAGAGCGCCCACGGCGCCCCGGTCAGTCCCGCGCACCAGGGGATCAGCCCAAAGGACGCCCCCGCCCCCAGGGCGGAAAGAAACCAGCTTCGCCCTTTCGGCCTCCGGCGGCCCTCCAGAGCCAGCGCCAATAGCGACAGGGCGGCCAGCATGGGCACATCCCATCCCGGCAGCACCGCTCCGGGCCAGAGGGTCCGCACCGCCAGACAGATCAGGCATACCGCCCCGATGAGAACCGCCAGTATCACATGGACAAATCCGCGCATTTCATCCTCCCCACTCTGTGGCCCCGGAGGAGATGTCCGCCCCGGTGACATAGGCGGAGGCGGCGTTGACCCCCTTGGCAATGGCTTTGGAGGTGACAGTGGCGCCGGTGAGGGCGTCCACGTTCTCTCCCACCGCCGCGTCTCCCCGGCGGCCCAGAAACTGTTTCAGGAAATCGGTATCCCACAGCGCTTTTGTCCCGAGCCCCGGGGTCTCATGGAGGTCCCGCACCGTCAGCCCGGTGACGGTGCCGCTCTGATCCACGCCCACCCACAGCTTCACCGGCGCCACATAGCCGTCGGTGACTGTCTCCACCACCCAGCCGTGTCCGCCCCGGAACACGGCGGTGACGCTCTCATCCTCTCCCTGGTATCCCTCCCGGATGACGGGACTTCCTCCGGGCAGCAGATTTTCCAGCGTCTCCTCCTGCTCCGCGGCGGCTCTGGTCCGGGCCGGGCCGGCCAGGACCAGCCGGACCGTCAGCGTCAGCGCGGCGGTGAGGACAAGGGCGGACAGTGCTGCCTTCCAGAGCTTCATGTCTCTCCCTCCTGCCTGCCGAAACGCCGGGGAAGGGTGATCCGGTCCACCGCCCCGGCGGCGGCGTTCATCAGCAGGATGGCATAGGTGACCCCCTCCGGATAGATCCCCACCGACCGGAACAGCACGGTCAGCGCCCCGCAGCCCACACCATAAAGGATCTGTCCCCGGGGCGTCACCGGAGAGGAGGCGTAGTCCGTGGCCATAAAGAACGCCCCCAGCAGCATTCCTCCGCACAGGAGGCTGTAGCCCATCCACAGCAGGGGCGGCTGGCTGTGGGACACAAGCAGGGACAAAACGGCGGCCGTCCCCAGATAGCTGGCCGGAACCGCGAAATGGATGACCCCCCGGGCCAGCAGCCATCCGCCCCCCAGCAAAACCGCCAGGGCTGACACCTCCCCGATACACCCCTCCGGCTTCCAGAGAAAGGCCTCCCACAGCGTCAGCCCGGGCAGGGCCGGCATCCGCATATGGTGGAGCGGAGTGGCCGAGGTCACTCCGTCGGCAAAGCGGGTCACGGCCCCAGGCCAGAAC
>JAQXNP010000213.1 GCA_029098065.1 Clostridiales bacterium
CTGGGAGAGGTGGTCACCGGCCTGATGAAGGACAAGTTCCCCGACATCCTGGATTACGCGTTTACCGCCCAGATGGAGGAGAAGCTGGACGAGGTGGAGCAGGGCAAGGAGAATTGGAAGGACCTGCTCAAGCATTTTTACAGCGAATTTTCTCAGGAGCTCCAGGCGGCGGAGAGCAGTCTGGACGGAGAGCGCATCAAAATCCCCGACGAGGTCTCCGAAGAGATCTGTCCCGTGTGCGGCCGGAATCTGGTGTTCAAATCGGGCCGCTTCGGCCGGTTCCTGGCCTGTCCCGGCTGGCCGGAATGCAGCTATACCCAGCCCATTGTGGAGCAGATGCCGGGCAGATGTCCCCGGTGCGGCGGGCGGCTCATGAAGCGGACGGGCAAGAGCAGGAAGACGGGCAAGCAGTATACCTATTACGGCTGCGAGTTCAACATCGTCCGGGAGGGGAATCCCCACGCAAAATGCGATTTTATGACCTGGGATGTGCCGGTGGCGGACAACTGTCCGGTGTGCAGCCAGACCATGTTCAAGCGGGCGGGCCGGGGGGCCCGGAAGCCCTTCTGTATCAACCCGGAGTGCGCCAACTACCTGCCGGAAGACCAGAGAGGCTACTATAAGAAAAAGACCTCCGACGAGGGTGAGAAGGCTCCGGCGGAGGAGACCGCGCAGCCGGAGGAGAAGAAGGCGGCGGGGAAGAAACTGGCCGCCGGAAAGACAGCGGCGAAGTCCGCCGCCGCCAAAAAGGCGCCGGCGAAAAAAGCGGCGGCGAAAAAGCCTGCCGGGAAGCCGGCGGCGAAAAAAACGGTGGTCAAGAAAATGACGAAGTGAGGAGTCAGAGCATGGAACCAGTGATCGTTGTGGGCGCGGGTCTGGCGGGATGCGAGGCCGCCTGGCAGCTGGCCCGACGGGGCATTCCGGTGGAGCTGCGGGAGATGAAGCCGGCCAAGTCCACCCCTGCCCACCACAGCCCGGATTTCGCCGAACTGGTCTGTTCCAACTCCCTGCGCTCGGACCAGCTGGAGAACGCCGTGGGACTTCTGAAGGAGGAACTGCGCCGGCTGGACAGCCTGATCCTCTCCTGCGCCGATGCCCACCGGGTGGAGGCGGGCGGGGCTCTGGCGGTGGACCGGGAGGCGTTTTCCGCCGCCGTCACGGAGCGGATCCGCAGCCATCCCCTCATCACCGTGACAGAGGGGGAGGTTACCCGGATCCCCGACACGGGGGAGGTCATCATCGCCGCCGGGCCCCTGGCCTCCGAGGCTCTGACCGAGGCGGTCCGGAGCCGCTATCCCGACAGCGCCTATCTGAATTTCTTTGACGCCGCCGCCCCGCTGGTGAGCTTTGAGAGCGTGGACTTGGAGCACGCCTGGTTCGCCTCCCGCTACGACAAGGGCTCGGCGGACTACATCAACTGCGCCATGAGCCGGGAGGAGTATCTGGCCTTCTGGCAGGAGCTGCGGACCGCACAGGAGGCGGAGGTCCACGGCTTTGAGGACAGAAGCGTCTTTGAGGGCTGCATGCCGGTGGAGGTCATGGCCCGGCGGGGAGAGGACACCCTCCGCTACGGCCCTTTGAAGCCCAAGGGCCTCCGGGATCCCAAAACGGGGAAGGAACCCTACGCCGTAGTCCAGCTGCGCAGGGACAACGCCCAGGGCAGCGTCTACAATATCGTGGGCTTTCAGACCCATCTGAAGTGGCCGGAGCAGAAGCGGGTGTTCTCCATGATCCCGGCGCTGGCCCATGCGGAATTTCTGCGCTACGGGGTCATGCACCGGAACACCTACCTCCGGTCCCCGGGCTTTTTGGACCGCTATTACCGGGTGAAGGAGGAGCCCCGGATCATGTTCGCCGGGCAGATCACCGGGGTGGAGGGGTATGTGGAATCCACCGCCTCGGGCGCCCTGTGCGCCATCGAGCTGTCGAGAAGGCTTCAGGGAAAGCCGCCGGCAGATTTTCCCCGGGAGACCGCCATCGGGGCTCTGGCCCTCTACATCTCCAACGAGAGCGTCAGTGATTTCCAGCCCATGAACGTGAACTTCGGCATCATGCCCCTCTGGCCCGAGCGGGTGCGGGGCGGCAAGCGGGAAAAGAACGGCCTTATCGCCCGCCGGGCGCTGGAGGCTCTGGCTTCCCGGGACGTGCAGTCCTGACCGGACCGGAGGCGGTCTGCCTGACGGGGACCGCACGCGATGGGGTGTGCCCGCCCGCAGGACAGCGTCCGTATCCTCAAACAAAGGTTGATTCTCAGAACAGAAAATGGATGAAATATCCCACCAACATCACCAAGGAGGAAACAACCATGAAGATCATCATAGACGCCATGGGCGGCGACAACGCCCCCCGCTCCAACGTGGAGGGCGCGGTGGAGGCCGTCCGGGAGCTGGGTGTGGAGGCCGTCCTGGTGGGCCGGGGAGACGAAATCCTCTCCGTCCTGAAGGACCTGGGCTGTGACGCGCCGCCTCCGGGCATCGAAATTGTCCACACCTCCGAGGTGGTGACCATGGAGGACAATCCGGCG
>JAQXNP010000214.1 GCA_029098065.1 Clostridiales bacterium
GGGGCGCGCGCGCCGTGCGCGCGCCCTTCTTGATCTGCGAGGTGCCTATGGACGCCACAAAGCTCAAATATCTGGCCGCCCTGTCCATGCTGGCCGGGCATGCCGCCGCTCTTTTGATGGAGCCCGGCTCTCTTTTCTATCTGCTCTGTCAGGCGGCAGGTCAGCTGGCCTTTCCCATTTTCGCCTGGACGGCGGCGGAGAGCCTGCGCAAATCCGGAAACCGGAAGAGATATCTTCTTCGCCTGGGGCTCTTCGCTCTGATCAGCGAAGGTCCCTATCTCCTCGCCTTCCGGAACGGCTCCGTCCAGTGTTCGATCATGGTCACCTATTTTCTGGCAGCCGCGGCGATTCTCCTTTTTGACCGGCTACGGGAAAAACTCCCCCTTCCCACTGCCCTGCTGCCTCTGCTGGCCGCCCTTCTGCTGGCCGAGATTCTGAACTGCCCCTACGGCGCCATGGGCGTTCTTCTGGTCGCCGCGCTCTATCTGGCCGACGGCGCTCACCGGCCGAGGCTGTTCCTTGTGGGCCTGTGGAGCCTTGCCGCCCACCTCATCTATTTCCCCTTCCCCGCTTTGATGGCAAAGCTCCCGGCCGGAATCTGGACTCCGGATCTGCCGAAAATCGTGGTTCAATTCATGGCGGACGCACTTCCCGGAGCAGCCCTCTGCACGCTGGCCGCAGGGCTGTCCATCCCCCTGCTGGCCCGGTATAACGGAACCCGGGGCCGGGAGGACAAGTGGTTCTTCTACTGGTTCTATCCCATCCACCTGCTGATCCTGACCGCGCTTGCCCGAATTCTGCCGTAATACCGGCTCTTTGTTTTATTTAAAAAGGGATGGGAACCGCTCCGGTTCCCATCCCTTTTATGATTCACTGAAATACGGAGCTCTCTTCCCCGGATCCGCCCCTCTCCTACGCCGGCAAATGGCCATCCAGCCAGCACAGGAAATCCTGATAGACTTCCTGCCGGTTGATCTCGTTCAGGATCTCATGCCGGGCGCCGGGGTACAGCTTCATGGTCACATCGGCGCACCCCGTCCGCCGGAACAGCTCAAAGACTTTTTTTACCCCGGTTCCCTGTCCCCCCACCGGGTCATCCGCCCCCGAAAAGAGGGCCACGGGGGTATTCCTGTCCATCTTCGCCGCGTTCCGGGGATCTCCGATGTACTGAAGGCCCTCCATCATGGCGTGGAACATCCCAACCGTCGGGACAAACCGGCACAGAGGGTCGGCCACGTAGGCGTCCACCACACCGGGATCCCGGCTGATCCAGTCCGCGTTTGTCCTGGTGGGCTTGAACCGGTTGTTGTAGGCCCCCAGGGAGAGCCAGGTCACCAGAGCGCTGACATGGTCCGGCCCCCGGAGGGTCTTCAGCGCGCCGGAGACCGCTTTTCCCAGCGCCACCAGAGGGGCCGCCTCCTGTCCCGTTCCGGAGAGAATACAGCCGTCCACCGTGCCCGGATAGCGGATCAGATAGGTCCTGGCCTGGAACGATCCCATGGAGTGTCCCAGCAGAAAATAGGGCAGGCCGGGGAACCGTTCCCCCATCAGCTGCCTCAGCTTCCGCACGTCCCGGTTCACCGTGTTCCAGCCCTCTTCCGCGGGAAAACAGCCGTACTCCTCCCGGCCTCTGGCGGTAAGACCGTGGCCCAGATGGTCGTGGCCCGCCACCGCGTAGCCCCGGGCATTGAGGAAGGCCGCGAAGAGGGCATACCGCCCGATATACTCTGAGATGCCGTGGACGATCTGCACCACTCCTCTGGGTTCCGTGTCCGCGGGCCAGAGGACAGCGTGGATCTCATGCCGTCCATCCGCGGAAGGAAATGTAAAATCCTGTTGTTTTCCCATGGAAATGTCACTCCATTTATGATATACTGATTTTACTCTATCTTAGCGGCAAAATTCGCCGCCGTCAACTGCCAATGTCCGGCGGCTGTCGTTTGGCCGAAAGGAAATCAGATCTATGAATGTATTGGAACGATTTTTGAAATACGTCTCCTTCGACACCCAGTCCAGTGAGACCTCCGACACCTGCCCTTCCACCGAGAAGCAGAAGGTGCTGGGGGCCGAGCTGGCCGCCGAACTCTCCCAGATGGGCCTTCAGAACGCCCACATGGACGAAAACGGCTATGTCTACGGCTGGCTCCCCGCCACGCCCGGCTGTGAGGGAGTCCCCTGCCTGGGCCTCATCGCCCACATGGACACCGCCCCCGCCTTCCCCGGCGTTAACGTGAAGCCCCGGATCGTGGAGTATCAGGGGGGAGACGTGGTTCTCAACCCCGAGACCGGCCTGCGCATCCGGGCCAGCGAAGACCCCTCCCTGGCCCGCTACGTGGGCCAGCACCTGGTGGTCACCGATGGTTCCACCCTCCTGGGGGCCGATGACAAGGCCGGCGTGGCTGAGATTTTTACCGCCATGGAGTATCTGGCCTCCCACTCCGAGCTCAAACACGGCCGCATCGCCGTGGGCATCACGCCCGACGAGGAGGTAGGCCGGGGCGCGGATAAATTTGACGTCAGCCGTTTCGGCGCCGCCGTGGCCTACACGGTGGACGGCGGCGAGCTGGGCGAGCTGGAATATGAGAACTTCAACGCCGCCGGGGCTGAGATTACCATCCACGGGGTGAACATCCATCCCGGTTCCGCCAAGAACCGGATGAAAAATGCCCTCCTCATCGCGGTGGAGTTTGCCTCCATGCTGCCCCCGGCGGAAACT
>JAQXNP010000215.1 GCA_029098065.1 Clostridiales bacterium
GACATCCGCCGTCTGCGCCACCGTGAGATAGGAGGCGGACATGTAGCCCTCCACGGTCTGGAAGTCCACTTTGTACCAGCCGTTGCCGGCATCCTCCAGCACCACCACGTTGTCGCCCTTGGCGGCAGTGGCCAGAATGGCGGAACTGGTATTGGCCCCCTTGCGGAGGCGGAGGGCGTCGGCTGACACGGTGCCGATCCCCAGACTGGCGGCGGAAGCGCTTACGACACACAGAGCGGACAGGGCGGCAGACAGAACAGACGTGCGGATCAGCTTACTAGAAAAAGACATGGGGCGTCCTTCCTCTCTTTGAATTCTTATGTATAAGCAGAACAATATCTCACGAAAAACTTGTAATCGAATTGTAACATATTGATACCAAATTGTCAATAGCGGAGGAGGAAAGTAGCCCCTGCCAAAAAATGGGGCGGATCAGGAGCCCCCCGGGATTCAGGCTATCGACAGCAGTTCTCCGGCGATGCGGTCTGCCTGCCGGTACACGCCGGCGAAGTCCACATGGGGATTATAGAGAGATTCCAGATGGTCATGGACGGCTTTGGCCTGGGCCAGGGCGTCGGTCCCCTCCGCCAGAATCGCGGCGGCCACCTTCCGGGAGAACTTGAGCCGGGCCTTGTATTTGCGCAGGATCTCGCCATCGGCCATGGCGTCCACCCGTACCCGGCGGTAAGGCCGCCCCGGATAGGGGAGGGAGGGGGTGCTGGTCACGAAGCCCAGACCCAGTTCGGGGATGATCAGGTGCTCGGCCCGCTGGGGAAACAGGGGGGAGGGACACAGGATCACGTCGTAGCCTGACGACATGGCTCCGGCAGCTAGGGCAGTGAGCATTCCGGCGGCAAGGCCGTAGGCGTCGGAAAGCTCATAGATCCGCCGGCACAGGGCATCTGCCGTGGAGAAATTGCAGATGATTCCCTGGCAGCTCACCGCGCCGAGAAAGCGCTGTACGGCACGGCCCGGCTCCCGCCCGGTCCGCTTGATCTCCCGGGAAAGGATCCCCCTGGCCCGCTTGAGCAGTTTGGTATCCAGGGACGGGGAGGACAGGAGGGCGCGGTCATCCTCCAGGAGCTGGGCGGCGGCAGTGAGACAGCGGTAGGTCCGCTTGTAGTGGACTTTGTACCCGTCGGTGGCCTCGGTGATATCATCCCGGAGGAGGGCCAGGCTGTCCCGGTCGTAAAAGCGGCCCAGGTCCACATAGGACTCCACCACTCCGGGCAGTGCGGGCTCTATGATGTGAGGCGCTGTGGCGTCTACAATCGCGGCTCCAAGGGACGGAAAAACCACCCCGTCCAGGGAGTCTGGGTCCCCGGAGCACTGGATGTATTCCACAGACAGGCCCTCCTCTTCGGCGGCCGCTGCGGCCCGGCGCATGAGGGAGGATTTGCCGCACCCGGGCCCTCCTTTGAGCAGATAGATCTGCCGGGCGGACTGGGGATCGATAAGCTGGTCGTATAGGGAATAAAACCCCGCGGGCGTGTTGGCCCCCAGGAAAAAAGAGACTTTCGCTTCCATAAAAATGTCCCTCCGTTCAGAAAGTTGACCTATTCCAAGGTATGCCGGGGGGAGAGAAGGGGTGTGTTGCAAAATTCCGCAAATGGGGATAAAATAAATCAAATCAGACAGAAGGGAGGCGGCGGCTATGTCGGAACTGGAAAAAGTGAAGCTGACCCAGATGACCTCGGCCGGTGGGTGAGGGGCCAAATTGGGGCCGGGTGCCCTGAAACAGTATCTGAGCGGTCTGTCCGGGCAGTCGGATGACCGTCTGCTGGTAGGCTGGGGCGGCAGTGACGATGCCGCCGTGTACCGGCTGGAGGGGGGACAGGCCCTCATCCAGACGGTGGATTTCTTCCCGCCGGTGGTGGACGATCCCTATTCCTTCGGACAGGTGGCCGCCGCCAACGCCCTTTCTGATGTGTGGGCCATGGGCGGCGCTCCCAAACTGTGCATGAACCTGCTGGCGGTGCCGGGCTGCCTTCCCGCCGAGGCGGTGAGGGCCATCCTGGCCGGGGGCGCGGACAAGGTGGCGGAGGCCGGAGCGGTCCTGGCGGGAGGGCACTCCATCCAGGACGATGAGCCCAAGTACGGCCTGTGCGTCACCGGCTTTGCCCCGGAGGCCGACATCCTGATCAACGGCGGCGCCAGGGAGGGCGATCTGCTGATCCTTACCAAGCCTATCGGCTCGGGCGTCCTCACCACCGCCGCGAAGGCGGGGCTTCTCTCCGAGGGGGAGACAGACCGACTGGTGGCCGTTCTGGCCGCCCTCAACCGGACAGCCTGGGAGGAGATGATGCCCCTCCGGCCCCACGGCTGCACCGATGTCACCGGCTTCGGCCTGGCGGGCCACACTTTGGAGATGGCCCGGGGCAGCGGACTGACTTTGGAGCTCTGGGCGGGGCGGGTGCCCCTGATGCCCCAGGCGCTGGAGCTGGCCCGGGAGGGGATCCTCCCGGCGGGCGGCTATCGGAACCGGAGCGATTTGTCAGCGGAGGTGTCCCTCCGACCGGGGGTCCTCCGGGAGCAGGAGGACCTGTTCTACGATCCGCAGACCTCCGGCGGGCTCCTGATTGCTCTGGGCGAGCGGGAGGCGGAAATCCTGCTGGACCGGCTGACAGACCGCGGACTGACTGCCGCCATCGTAGGCCGGGCCGGCCCCCGGAGGGATACGCCTCTGGTGCTGGCCCCGTGAGAGCCGCGGCAGAAAAAAGAACGCCCCCGTCCGAATACAGCGGATGGGGGCGGCTTTTTGCGTTCCGGATGACTGAAAAGGGAAATACTCTCAGAAATTTTCCACGATGCTGGCCCGGATCGGCTGTCCCCAGCGCCCCATGAGGTAGATTGTCTCCATGGCTCCCGCCCTGGCGGGCAGGAAAAAGGAGGCCAGAGGCTCCGCCGCCCCGTATCCCGGGAAATAGCAGCTGGAGATGGTCACCGGCATTTCCTCCACCGTTTCGATATCGGAGAGGTCGTCGGGCTGGACCCGGGGAGTCTGTGCCACGTACATGTCGTACTGGCCCGGACGGGCCCGCCGGTAGGTTGTGGTTTCCTTGAAACGGGTGTCTGTAAAGACCAGCCGCCCATCGGTGAGCACCAGATCCAGGCCGGGGCTGTTATGTACCAGGTTGACCGACCGGATACAGGCCCGGTTCATGCCCCGGTTGCCGCAGGGCCTGTCATCGATTCGGACCAGGTCCAGTCCCGCCCCGGCCCGGACCACCGCCAGAGTGGCAGTCTCTCCGGGGACAAAGGGGAGGCTGGAGCGAAACAGAATGGTCCATGGGAAGGCGGCATCAAAGAGGGTCAGGGTCCGGAACCCGGCGGAAACCGTAAAATAGCCGGTGAGATGACAGGGTTTCAGGCAGGGGGTGAGGAGCCGGCTGCCCAGAATCACCCGGAGGGGCATGCCGTCGGTGACGGCGTTGAGAATTCGGACCCGGGCGAACGCGGGCATGGAAGAGGGGCCGACCTCCCCGGGGCCGGGCACGGGGGTGACCGGCAGCTGCTCCGGCTCCTCGGGGATTTCGGACCGGGCTGCCGGCCAGGCGGGAGAGGATTCAGGGGCCTGAGGGGGAGCGGCCTCCGAGGCGGCCGTTTCCATCCCGGAGAGCGGGAGGGTGGGCTCGGATGTTTCCTCTGCCCCATCGGGGGCGGGGGGCATATCACGCCCGGAGGCCCCGGGGCCGAAGAGGTCAAATTGACATGGTTCCATTGGAAAACTCCTTTCCGCACAGGAGGTAATCGACCATACGGTCATCCCATCCTATGCGGGAGAGGGAAAAAGGGCCAGAGGAGAAATCCTCTGACCCTTTTTGCGGATATGGCGGGAGCGGATGGGGATCGAACCCACCGGGGCGGGACTGCCGCCCGCAACGGTTTTGAAGACCGCGCGGCCCACCAGAGCCGAGCCGCTCCCATGGAAGGCCGCCGAAGGCCCGAAGGGACGGCGGCCGGTGTCATTTTCAGCAGGTGGATTTTTGGGACTCGCACAAGACACGGATGTTTCCCTCCCGGCGGGTGAGACCGACGGTATCGAAATATTCCAGGAGTCGGAGGGCGGCGTCCCGATTGACGGCGGCGGCATCCCGGAACTGGGCCAGAGTGATCCCGGGCCGGCCGGCAAACATCCGGCGCAGCAGGGCTTCCGCCTCCGCCAGCCTTTTTGAGGTGATGCGGCGCCTGGGGGAATAGGGGATCAGGACACCCTCTTCCTCCAGACGCCGGGCCGCCTGCCGGACCAGGGCCAGATCCCTGCCGAAGCGGGCTTCCACGATAGTGTTTTCCGGTGGATCGAGGGCAAAACTGTCGTACAGCTCCAGAAGCTGTTTCCGCAGGGGGAGAAGCCCCCGGGGCCAGGCGGGCCGAAATCCGGGAAGGGCGGCGGTGGGGCCGTTCAGGACCAGAGCGCCCTGCCGGGCCAGGGAGGCCAGGACCGCCTCCGGGATCTGGGCGGCCAGGGCGTTCCGGTTCATGCCGGGAATCAGGGGATTGGCCTGATGATAGTCTGAAAGAAGCTGTTGGGCCAGACTGGAAAAAGCCTGAAACCGCTGAGGAGAGATCCACAGCGAATCCTCCAGCCGGAGGGAGCCAGACTGGAGCAGAGCCTGTTCCGCCGCGGAGTCATCCACGCCCATCCGCCGGGCCAGCCGGGAACCGTCCACCGGACCACTCTCCCGCTGGAGGAGGAGCCGGGCCAGCGCGGGGTATCCTCCATCCCGGACATCGGCCAGCTGATCCGGAAGGCCGGGGGCTTTCCGTTTGGGGGCAAGGGGGTCCAGCACCTGCCCCCCTCCCAGGGTCGCGGTGGGAGAGAGGAGCCGCAGAACGAACCGGTCAAAGGGACGCAGGGCCAGGGGAGCGTCCAGACGAAGCTGAACCGGGCCCCGGTCTCCGGGAAGGAGAGATTGTGCCGTAAGCGGATAGGCCCGGCCGGTGACAGAGGCCGATCCCAGATACATTCTCAGAGAGGTCCCTCTGGAAAGAGGGACAGGACTCTTATCCCACACGGTCACCTGGGCGTTCAGCCGCTGGGTGAGGGTGAGAGAGCCGGGAGCCGCGGCGGTGAGTCCCCGGCGGAGTTCCTCCAGATCCACCCCGGACAAATTGAGGGCGGCCCGCTCTCCGGCGCGGACATCTGCCACGGTTTTCCCGTGCCGCTGAAGCCCCCGGATCCTGGCCATATGCCCGGTGGGATAGAGCTGGACCGGATCACCGGGGCGGGCCCGCCCCGTCCAGACAGTGCCCGTGACCACCGGGCCGAAGCCGGGGACGGAGAAGGCCCGGTCCACCGGCAGGCGAAAGGGAGCGCGGTCTTCCCGGATCGGGCATTCGGAGGCCAGCCGGTCCAGGGCGTCCCGGAGACGGTCCAGACCCGCGCCCGATTTGGAGGAGACGGGAAGGACGGGGGCGTGCTCCAAAATGGTGCCTGTGAAGGCGTCCGACAGGGCGGCGGCTCCGGCGTCCGCGGCCTCCGGGGAAAGCAGGTCGGCTTTCGTGAGGACGACCAGTCCCCGGGTCACGCCCAGAAAGGTCATGAGGGCCAGATGCTCCCAGGTCTGGGGCCGCGGGCCTTCCGCCGCGTCCACCACCAGCAGGATGGCATCAATTCCGGCGCTGGCGGCCAGAAGGTTGGGGATGAATTTCTCATGGCCGGGATCATCCACCAGGCCGATGACCGCCCGGGGCAGGGAGAGGGGGGCGAAGCCGGGTTCAATGGTGAGTCCCCGGCGTTTTTCCTCAGCCAGACGATCGGTATCCACTCCGGTAAGGGCCCGGGTCAGGGCGGTCTTGCCGTGGTCCACATGGCCGATGACGGCAAATGTCAGATGTCTCACAGGCTCTGCTCCACCGCGTGACAGACGGCCTCTTCGTCTCCGGGCCGGAGGGTGCGCATGTCCATCGTCACCCTGCCCCGGCGGAGAAGGGCCACCACCGGGGGAACGGAAGAGCGGAGAGCGGCGTCCAGTTCCTCCGCAGTCCGGTCTCTGGGGGAGAGGGTGACCAGGGCGGTGGGGAGCTTCACACCCGGAAGGGCGCCGCCCCCGGCCTCGCTGAAACCGTCCTCCACCGAGAGGGCGCAGGCATCGCCGCAGAGTTCCTCCAGCCGCCGGGCCAGGGCCTGGGCCCGGGGGCGCAGTTCTGTCTGGGTGGCGGAGAGCATGGCCAGAACAGGCACCTCACGCCGGGCGGTATCCGGGTCCTGATAGAGCTGAAGGGTGGCCTCCAGGGCGGCCAGAGTGGCTTTGTCCGGCCGGAGCGCCCGCATGAGAGGATGCGCTTTTACCGCGTCCACGGCCCATTTCCTGCCCAGCAGGATACCCGCTTGGGGTCCGCCCAGAAGTTTGTCCCCGGAGAAGCAGATCAGGTCCGTGCCAGCGCGAATGCTTTCTGATGCCGATGGAGTCCCCTCGGGAAGGCCAAGCTGCCGGGGAGGCAGAAGGAGGCCGGCCCCCAGATCGTAGAGAACGGGGCAGCCGTAGGCCCGGCCCAGTCCCACCAGTTCGGAGAGGGAGGCCTCCTGGGTGAAGCCAACCACTTTATAATTAGAGGTGTGGACTTTCAGAAGGAATTGGGCCTCCCCGGATTCCACAACGGCACGGTAGTCAGACTGGCGGGTGCGGTTGGTGGTGCCCACCTCCACCAGATGGGCGCCGCTCTGGGCCATAATATCCGGCATGCGGAAGGAACCGCCGATCTCCACCAGCTCTCCGCGGGAGAGGGCGACCCCCTTGCCTCCGGCTAGAGCGGCAAGAGACAAAAGGACGGCGGCGGCGTTGTTGTTTGCCACTGCCGCCCCCTCCGCTCTGGTGAGCTGGCAGAGAAGAGCTTCCACCCGGGCGGTCCGGTCTCCCCGGCGGCGGCCCTCCAGGTCATATTCCAGGGCACAGTAACCGGCGGCTCCGGTCATGGCTTCCACCGCGGCGCCGGCCAGAGGGGCCCGCCCCAGATTGGTGTGGAGAACGATCCCGGTCGCGTTGACCACCGGAGTCAGGCTGCTTTTGCAGGCGGATACGGCCCGGCGAAGGATAGAACGAATCAGCTCGGAACTTTCCGGAACGGGGCCGGGTCCGGCCCGGAGGGCGGAGAGCTCCTCGTCAGCGGCCTGGTGAAGGATACTCCGGGGCAGACCGGAGTCGGCCCGGGCGGGCTGGGCCAGGAGCCGGTCCATCCGGGGCAGACGGCGCAGGTCGCTGGAATCCATGGCGGGGACCTCCTTTTCATCATTCATATATGCTCATTATAATCCAAAGGAATGGGTTTTCAAAGAAAAATCGACGGATATTTTCCGCAGGCGCGGAAAGACTATTCTTCCAAAGGGGGAAATGCCATGGATATGACCAATGCCGATTATGGCAGGTATGTCAATGCCAAATCAAAACCGTCGCCGACCGGGAAAAACTGTGTGTGGGCGTTTTGCGTTGGCGGGCTCATCTGCACGGCGGGGCAGGGGCTGATGAACCTGTACCGGTTCTGGGGTCTCGGGGCGGAAGAGGCCGGAACCGCCGTGTCTGTCACTTTGATCTTCCTTGCGGCGGTGCTCACCGGTCTGGGAGTGTTTGATAATATCGCCAAGCACGCCGGAGCGGGGACGCTGGTGCCGATCACCGGCTTTGCCAACGCCGTCGTGTCCCCGGCATTGGAATTCCGCAGTGAGGGACTGGTGATGGGTTTGTCTGCCAAGATGTTTGTGATCGCCGGGCCCGTCCTGGTATTTGGCATTTCGGCCAGCGTGATCTATGGAATTATTCTGGTGCTGTTCGGGCTGGCATAGCAAAAGGCGGGACGCGGCGGACAGGCGTCCCGCTTTGGAACGTTTTGAGCCTTCCGGTCCGCTGGGAGTACACTCCGCAGGTTCGATGGAGAAAATAACTAAAAACGCTTGACAAATCGAAGCGTCTATTATACAATACAGACAGAAAGAAAGAGGTGAATCCGATGGGCTGACAAGTCCATTCCAGAAGGAACCCTTTCTGGAAAGGGTGTGAAGAACACCCGGCAAAGCGAAATCTGGATCAGTCATTACCAGGCACAAGCAGAATCCGAACTACCTCACCGTTGTGAGAGCAGCACCGGCAACCATAAGAGTCCGAAGTGCGTCAGGACAGTTTCGAAGCAGCTGCAAGGCGAGGCCGTGACCCAATCCTCAGATTTCAGCGGAGCAAACACATTCTAAAAGAAAGAAGAGGTAGCCCGATTTGGTAGAGCCCAATCAGAAGTAACCCCCCGGTCACGCAGGATGGCCGGGGGGTTGGTGTTTCTGTCCGGCCCCGGTTGACGTCTGCCTTTCATTTAGAAGACTGTTTGGCATGAGAACGAAAAAAGATTGTAAAAAGATGTTGACATTCCAGCCCGATTTTGCTATATTATTCAAGCGCCTGTTGAGAGGGCAAGAAACGCTCGAAAAAAATCGAGCGGAGGCGAAAAAAGTTCTTGACAAAAGCTGAGAGCTGTGGTATCCTAACAAAGTTCGACGCCGAGAGTCAGGAAAGCCTGAGACTTTCAAAAAGTTTTGAAGCCTTGAAAAAAACTCTTGACAAACTCCGAAAGCTCTGGTAAAATAACAAAGCTTTCGCGAGAAAGTCCAAGAATGTTTGGAAGATTTGAAAAAACTTTTAAAAAGTCGAAAAAACTTCTTGACAAACAGAAGAACGAGTGATATAATAAGAAAGCTCGTCCGGCTGAGGCTCAGCGGGAGCGGCGTGTACCTTGTAAATTAAACAACGT
>JAQXNP010000216.1 GCA_029098065.1 Clostridiales bacterium
CCGTGGCCGCCGACACCATGGCCCGCTACAAGCGGCTCCAGGGCTGCCGGGTCATGTTCCTCACCGGAACGGATGAGCACGGTCAGAAGATCGAGGAGAAGGCCAGGGACGCCGGCGTTACCCCCAAGGAGTTCGTGGACCGCATCGTGGAGGGCCCCGGCGGCGTAAAGGATCTGTGGAAGCTGATGAACATCTCCAACGACCGGTTCATCCGCACCACCGATGAGTATCACGTGGAGGCCATCCAGAAGATCTTCAAGCGGATGTATGAGAAGGGCGATATTTACAAGGGCACTTACAAGGGCAAGTACTGCACGCCCTGTGAGTCCTTCTGGACCGAGAGCCAGCTCAAGGACGGCTGCTGCCCCGACTGCGGCCGCCCGGTGGTGGACGCCGAGGAGGAGGCCTATTTCTTCCGGCTGTCCAAGTACGCCGACCGGATCCGGGATCTGCTGGAGAACACCGACTTCCTCCAGCCCCGCAGCCGGGTCAACGAGATGGTCCATAACTTCCTGGATCCCGGCCTGGAGGATCTGTGCGTCTCCCGGACCTCCTTCACTTGGGGGATCCCGGTGGACTTCGATCCCGGCCACGTGGTCTATGTGTGGCTCGACGCCCTCTTCAACTACACCACCGCCCTGGGCTTCATCAACGATGAGCATCACGACTATGAGAAGTTCTGGCCCGCCGATGTTCACTTCGTGGGCAAGGAGATTGTGCGGTTCCACTCCATCATCTGGCCCGCCATGCTCATGAGCATGGATATGCCCCTGCCCAAGCACGTTTACGGCCATGGCTGGCTGCTTCTGGACGGCGGCAAGATGTCCAAGTCCAAGGGCAACGTGGTGGATCCCTATCTGCTGGGCCAGCGCTACGGCGTGGATGCCCTGCGGTTCTTCCTGCTGCGCTCCTTCCCCTTCGGCTCCGACGGCAACTTCTCCAACGAGCTGTTGATCCAGACCATCAACACCGATCTGGCCAACGACCTGGGCAACCTGGTCAGCCGCACCACCGCCATGGCGGAGAAGTATTTCGGTGGGACGCTCCCCGCCGGCTGCGGCCCCACCGCTGACGAAGAGGATCTGGCCCACATGGCGGCCCAGTCCCGGGGCAGCGTCAGCCTGACCGAGATGGATGGAGATATGCCTGAGTCCCTGCGGTATGACTGTGAACTCATTCTGAACGCGGTCTCCCTCCGGGACCGGTATGAGAAGGCCATGGAGGCCTATCAGTTCCAGGACGCCCTGGCCGAAGTGTTCCGGGTCATCAGCCGGGCCAACAAGTATATCGACGAAAACGCCCCCTGGGCCCTGGCCAAGGACATGGAGGCCAACGGCCCCCGGCTGGCCCACGTGCTCTACAACCTGCTGGAGACCATTCGCATCTGCGCGGTGCTGCTGAGCCCCTTCATGCCCGACACCTCCGAGAAGATGTTTGAGCAGATCGGCGCCGGAGAGGCGTGCCGCGGCTGGGTCAGCGCCATGGAGTGGGGCGAGCTGCCGGCGGGAGCGGCGGTGAAAAAGGGAGATAACCTCTTCCCCCGCATCGACATGGAGAAGGAACTGGCTGAGCTGGAGAAGCTGGAGGCCGAGGCCAAGAAAGCGGCCCTCCCCGCGGTGGAGGTGGAGCCCCAGCTCACCGAGCAGGTGGACTTCGATACCTTCTGCAAGTCCGACTTCCGGGCGGTGAAGGTGAAGGCCTGTGAGGCGGTGAAGAAGAGCCAGAAGCTGCTGCGCTTCACTCTGGATGACGGCACCGGTACCGACCGGCAGATCCTCTCCGGCATCCACGCCTTCTACGAGCCCGAGGAGCTGGTGGGCAAGACCCTGGTGGCCATCGTGAACCTGCCGCCCAGAAAGATGATGGGCTTTGAGAGCTGCGGCATGCTCCTCTCCGCCGTTCACACGGAAAAAGGGGAGGAAAAGCTGAACCTCATCATGGTGGACAACGCCATCCCCGCCGGCGCCAAGCTCTGCTGAGCCGCCGTCTTTTTCAGAGAGAAAGACGGGAGCGCAAGTGAACGCCGCCTTCTGTGAGAAGAAAGAGACGTCCCGCTGGGAACAGCGGGACGTCTTTTTTCCATTTCGCAAACTCAGTCCGTTTTATAGGACACTCTTTCTGATAGAATCCAATCATCAGAAAGGAGTGAGGTCCAGATGACGGAACGTTATGATGTGAGATGGGTGAGGGGCCATGTGGAGGTGTTTGACGGCCGGGGGCGGTTCTGTTTTTCGGCAGACACCGTGGCCGAGGCCCGGGAGGAGCTGCGGGATATGGGATACGCGGCGTGATAGGGAGGATATGAAAAGCGGGCGCCCCGTGGGGGCCCGCGTCTGCGGGGGGGGGGGTCAGATCTTTGTGCCCCCATACCCCCCCGCCCTGGTGTTTTCACCGGGGG
>JAQXNP010000217.1 GCA_029098065.1 Clostridiales bacterium
ATCTATCTGGAAACTCTGGGCAACCCCAACTCCGACATTCCCGACATTGACGCCATTGCGGCTATCGCTCACAAGCACGGTCTGCCCCTGGTCATCGATAACACTTTCGGCACCCCCTATCTGATTCGTCCCATCGAGCACGGTGCCGATATCGTGGTCCACTCCGCCACCAAGTTTATCGGCGGCCACGGCACCACTCTGGGCGGCGTGATCGTGGACTCCGGCAAGTTCGACTGGAAGGCCAGCGGCAAGTATGCCCCTATTGCCGCCCCTAACCCCAGCTATCACGGTGTGTCCTTCGTGGATGCCGCGGGGCCCGCCGCATTTGCCACCTACATCCGGGCCATTCTGCTCCGGGACACCGGTGCCACCATCTCCCCCTTCGCCGCTTTCCTGCTCCTCCAGGGCACCGAAACCCTCTCCCTGCGTCAGGAGCGCCCTGCGGAAAACACCAAGAAGGTGGGGGAATTCCTGTCCAACCATCCCCAGGTGGAGAAGGTCAATCACCCCTCTCTGCCCGATCATCCTGACCACGCGCTGTACGAGAAGTATTTCCCCAACGGCGGCGCGTCTATTTTCACCTTCGAGATCAAGGGCGGCCAGGAGGAGGCCCATAAGTTTATTGACAACCTGGAGATTTTCTCCCTGCTGGCCAACGTGGCCGACGTAAAGAGTCTGGTCATCCACCCGGCCACCACCACCCACTCCCAGCTGTCCCCCGAAGAACTGCTGGACCAGGGGATCAAGCCCAACACTATCCGGCTGTCCATCGGCACCGAGCATATCGACGACATCATTGCCGATCTGGAAAAGGGCTTTGCCGCTGTGAAGTAAAACGGCTTCTTCACTGATCGTTCCGGCAGAAATATAGGCGTCCGCCGGCCGGCGGGCGCCTATATTGGCTCAGCCCGGTCACAGCCACGCCCCGGGCCGGGGCAGAAAAAACGGAACTTCCTTTCCCTCTTTTATTCAGAAACTGGTGCAATTTCATTTTTCCTATGCTATACTGAAGACGATCAACAGGGCCTTGTCCCTGGGGGAGGGAGCACCGTTATGGAAACTCAGCTGTTCAACAATTCGCACATTTTGTCCTGGCTTCAGTATTTTTCCGACCACACTCAGGTGGATCTGGAGAAGGTCAAGATCCTGGACATCACCCGGAAAAACAAAAATCTGATTCCCACCGTGGAGTCCAACGCCGCTGTTCTGGTCTTTACTGAGGCGGGCCACAAGGACATCTTTTATCGGATGTGGGAGGCCGGCCTGGGTGAGTGCACCGTCTGGTACAACGAAGGCTCCGACCCCTCCGGCCCCATCAAGAAGGATCTGCTCAAGGATATGATCAACCGGGGCATCAACGCCTCCGCCGGCATGCTGATCCTCAATCCCACCGCCCGGTCCACCTATAAGATCGGCATGAGCAACTCCAACTTCTCCCGGGGCTCCATCCACTATGTGGGCAGCGAGATCCGGGCCGTGCTGCTCAATAAGATGCACCTGGCCCAGGGGGACACTGTCTGCATCATCAGCGGCGAGTCCATCGCTGTAGAGTCCGCCATTATCGCCGGCGAGGGAACTGTCATCGCCGTGGAGTACAGCCAGAACGACCGCAGGACCATGGAGGAGAACGCCCATCAGTTCGGGCTGAACAACATCGCCATTATCGACCATGTGGATGACGAGACCATGAAGGATCTGCCAGTGCCCAGTCTGACCATGCTGGTGGCCTCCGCAAGCATGGAGCGGGAGATCGAATGCCTGCTGCGGCTCAATCCCCATATGGAGTTTGTGATCTACACCCTGGATTTCCCCTGCGCCGCTTCCCTGCCCGCCCTGTTTGAGAAGTACGGCATCGGCGAGACGGAGGTCATCCAGCTGTCCGTGTCCAAGCTCACCGGCAAGAACACCTTTGAGACAGAACCCGCCCCCTGGATCATCAGCGGAAAAGCCTGAGTCCGGAATCGGGGAGAAATTTATGTATTTTTGTGGTTGACATTTGTCCGTCTCCCCACTATACTACTTAGTAACAATCAACTGGATAAAAATGTTGATGGAGACAGTAAGACCTGGTGGAACGTCTCAGAGAGCCGGCGTCTGGTGGAAGCCCGGTACCAGTACGGCAGGTCTGAATATCACTCCGGAGTTGCGGCAACGAAACGCTGGTCGAAGTAGGTGCCGACGGTTTTCCCCGTTACAGGAAGCGCGCATGTTCGTGCGCAGGTAACGGGTGGTACAGCGAAAGTCCATTTATGGCGTTCGTCCCTTTACGGGACGGACGCCTTTTTTGTATGGATCTTCAGACTTTCTTGGAACGCGGGAGGAAGGAATCATATGAACAGAAGCATGACCGAGATCCGCTGGCACGGTCGGGGCGGGCAGGGGGCCAAGACCGCCTGTCTGCTGCTGGCCGACGCCGCCTTTGCCTCGGGCAAATACGTCCAGGGCTTTCCGGAGTACGGCCCCGAGCGCATGGGTGCCCCTATCACGGCCTACAACCGGATCAGCGATGTGCCCTGCACCGTCCACTCCAACATCTACGAGCCCGACTACGTGGTGGTGGTGGATGAATCCCTGCTCACCTCGGTGGACGTCACCGCCGGGCTGAACCCCGAAGGGGCCATCGTCATCAACTCTCCCCGGCCTGCCGAGACCCTGCGCCCCCTGCTGCGGGACTACACCGGCGGGGTATACACTATCGACGCCCGGAAGATCTCCGAGGAGCACCTGGGCGGCTACTTTCCCAACACCCCCATGCTCTCCGCCATCGTGCAGGTCAGCCGGGTGCTGGAGCCCGGGCGCTTCATCGCGGACATGGAGGCGTCCTTCCGGCACAAGTTCGCCACCAAGCCCCAGGTCATCCAGGGCAATATGAACTGCCTGATTCAATCCATGAAGGAGGTGCGGGGCGCATGAGCTTCAGCGCGAAAGATATCCACGAACAGTCCCCCTGGCAGGAGATGACCCCCGGCGGGGAGATCTATGAGGGCGGCACCGCCCGGCTGACTCTGACCGGCGAGTGGCGCTCCAACGTCCCGGTGTGGGAGCCGGACAAATGCAAGCAGTGCCTGCTGTGCGCCCCCTTCTGCCCCGATTCCTCCATCCCTGTCACCGACGGCAAACGTCTGGCGTTCGACCTGGATCACTGCAAGGGCTGCGGGATCTGCTGGAAGGTCTGCCCCTTCCACGCCATCCATATGGAACAGGAGGTGCGCTCATGAGCATCCGGGAACGCCTTTCCGGCAATGAGGCCATCGCCTATGCCATGCGGCAGATCAACCCCGATGTGTTCGCCGCCTTCCCCATCACCCCTTCCACCGAGATCCCCCAGTACTTCGCCCAGTATGTGGCCGACGGAAAGGTGGACACCGAATATGTCACCGTGGAGAGCGAGCACTCCTCCATGTCCACCTGTATGGGAGCCGCCGCCGCGGGGGCCCGGGCGGTGACCGCCACCTCCTCCTGCGGCCTGGCCCTGATGTATGAGATGCTGTACGTGGCCGCCTCCGCCCGCCTGCCCATCACCCTGGCCTGCGTCAACCGCACCCTCACCGGCCCCATCAACATCAACAACGACCACTCCGACTCCATGGGCGCCCGGGATGCCGGATGGATCCAGCTCTACGCCGAGAACAACCAGGAGGCCTATGACAACTACCTCCAGGCCATGCGCATCTCCGAGACCCCCGACGTCCGCCTGCCCATCATGGTCTGTCAGGACGGCTTCATCACCTCTCACGCGGTGGAAAACATCCTCCTGGAGGAGGACGCCGCCGTGAAGTCCTTCGTGGGGGAGTACCGCCCCGAACACGCCCTCATCGGCCGGGACCATCCTCTGGCGGTGGGTCCCTACGACACCTGCCCCTACTGCATGGAACACAAGGTCCAGCAGGCTGAGGCCATGAAGAACGCCAAGCGGGCCATTCTGGACGTGGCCGCCGACTTTGAGAAGACCTTCGGCCGCAAATACGGCTTCTTCGAGGAATACCGCATGGAGGACGCCGAGGTGGCCCTGGTCCTCATCGGCTCCACCGCCGGCACCGCCAAGGCCTGTATCGAGCAGCTCCGCGCCCGGGGCGTGAAGGCGGGTCTCATCAAGATCCGGGTGTTCCGCCCCTTCCCCATGGAGGAGGTCGCCCAGGCCCTCAGCCGCGTGAAGGCAGTGGCCGTCATGGACAAAAGCGAGGGCAACTCCGCCGCCGGCGGTCCCCTCTTTGCCGAGGTGCGTTCCGCCTGCTACGATCTGGACCGGCGGCCCAAAATGATCGACGTGGTCTACGGCCTGGCCGGCCGGGACTGCGCGGTGGAGGACATTGAGCGGGTTTACCGCCATCTGCTGAAGATCGCGGAGACCGGCGAGACCGGGCCGCGCTACATCCACATGGGCCAGCGGAGCAATCAGGAGGAGGTGCTGTAAGATGGCATACAATCACAAGGTCGAACTGAGCAAGCCCGAGCGCTTTGTGGGCGGGCACCGGCTGTGCGCCGGGTGCGGCGCCGGCATCGTCTGCCGGGCCATGACCCGGGCCCTAGACGAGGGGGACAAGGCGGTCATCTGCAACGCCACCGGCTGTCTGGAGGTCTCCTCCTTCCTCTACCCCTACACCGCCTGGGAGGACAGCTACATCCACTCGGCCTTTGAGAACGCCAGCGCCACCTGCGGCGGCGTGGAGGCCGCCTACAACGCCCTGAAGCGCAAGGGCAAGCTGGACGGCACCTATAAATTCCTCACCATCGGCGGGGAC
>JAQXNP010000218.1 GCA_029098065.1 Clostridiales bacterium
AAGGCGGGGGCGGTTTTATGCGCCTGCCAGAGCTTCCGCCACCCGGATACCATCCACGGCGGCGGAGGTGATGCCTCCGGCGTAACCCGCCCCCTCGCCGCAGGGATAAATACCGCGGACCGGGGATTGGAAAGTCCGGTCCCGGAGAATACGGACCGGGGAGGAGGAGCGGGTCTCCACACCGGTGAGGACCGCCCCGGCATCGGCAAAGCCGTGGAGTTTGCGGTCGAAGAGGGGCAGAGCGGAACGAAGGGTTTCTGAGGCAGAATCGGGGAGACAGGCATCAATGCTGCCCGGAACCACACCGGGACGGTAGGTGGGAAAGACACTGCCCCGGCCGGTGGAAGAACGCCTTGACAGAAAATCTCCCACAGTTTGAGCGGGGGCGCGGTAGGAGTGCCCGCCCGCGGAGAAAGCGGCATGTTCCCAACGCTCCTGAAAGGCGATTCCATCCAGAGCGCCGGGACCAAAGTCGCTGGGGGACACCCCCACCAGGAAGCCGCCGTTGATATTTTTCCCGTCTCTGGCCCGCAGGCTCATCCCGTTGGTGACGACCTCCCCCTGTTCCGAGGCGGCGGCGACCACCTGCCCGCCGGGGCAGACACAGAAGGTAAAGGCGGAGCGGCCTGAGGGGAGATGGCAGGACAGTTTATAGTCCGCCGGGGGAAGTTTTTCCCAGACCGGGCCGTACTGTGCCTGAGAGATCAGGGCCTGTTCATGCTCAATGCGGCAGCCGATGGCGAAAGGCTTGGCCTCCATAGGTACTCCCGCATCGAAAAGCATCCGGAACGTATCCCGGGCGGAGTGCCCGGGGGAGAGGATCAGAGCGTCGCAGTCCAGACGGTAATCTCCCTCCGGGGCGGAGACCCGGAGGGCCTGAAGCGCCCCGTTCCGGAGTTCCAGGCCGGAAAGCTGATGGCCGAAGCGAACATCACAGCCCAGATCGATCAATTCCTGACGGATGCTTCTGACCACGGTTCGCAGCAGATCTGTTCCCACATGGGGCTTCTGCTGCCACAGGATGTCCTCCGGCGCGCCGTGGCGGACGAATTCCTCCAGAACGGCGGTGATCCGTTTGTCATGGGTCCCGGTGTTCAGCTTTCCGTCGGAGAAGGTGCCGGCCCCGCCCTCGCCGAACTGGACGTTGGAGCGCTCATTCAGAGGGCCTCCGGACCAGAAAGCTTCCACATCGGCGGTGCGTTCCTCCACTGGGCGCCCCCGCTCCAAAAGAATGACGGGGATGCCGTTCCGGGCGAGAAAAAGGGCGGAGAACAGCCCGGCGGGGCCCATTCCCACCACAACCGGCCGCAGGGGAGAGGACCGGCGGACAGCCGGGAAAATATAGGGCTCCGGAGTCCAGACGCTGACATTTGGACTGTGCTGCCGTGCCAGAACCTTTTCCTCATCGGCGGCTTCGACCCCGACGGTGCAGATATAATGCACGTTGTTCTTCTTTCGGGCGTCCACCGACTGCCGCAAAAGCCGGACTTCGCCCAGGGAGGCGGGAGAGAGCCGGAGAACCCTGGCGGAACGGCGCAGCAGGTCCTCTTCGGTATAGTCTACGGGAAAAGTAAGATCCCGAATTTTAATCATATAAATCACCATTTTTCAGTTTAGCACAGTTTTTTCCGGGCATCAACAGGGACAGAGATCCATTTCAGACGAATTATGAAATTTTATAAGAGTAAAGCGGCGCGTGTTGATTAAAAAAAACGCTGTGCTATAATATCTCACAAGCACAGTCATAGGAAAATGCTTTGACACGTATCTTAAGATGAAAATACGCAGTTTGAAAAGAATGGAGTGACTTCAAATGGGAACGATGGATAGCGTGAAACGGGCAGCGCTTGCGGCTGCGGTCAATACGGCGATCGGCTATATGTCGAAGGATCCCGATGAGAATATTCCCAAGCTGATGGATCTGGTAGACCGGTTCTCCCCGGACGGATGGTACGAGGGCCAGCGGAGAGCGGTTCGAAACGCCATCAAGGAGAAGGGAAACTGGTGGCAGCTCATTGAGCGGATTTTTGCCCTGGATCCTGGCGTCCGGGATACCTTCCTGCGCAATTTTATTATTAAAGCCAGTCTGAACGGCAGCGCCATTCAGGATGACATTGCCGCCAAGGAGAACTGCAATGTGCCCTGGGCCATTCTTCTGGACCCCACCTCGGCCTGCAACCTCCACTGCACCGGCTGCTGGGCGGCTGAGTACGGGAACAAGCTGAACCTGTCTCTGGAAGAGATTGACGGGATCATCAGGCAGGGCAATGAGCTCGGTATTTACATGTACATATACACCGGCGGCGAGCCCCTGGTACGCAAGGCTGATGTCATCAAGCTGTGCGAGATGCACCCCGACTGTGAATTCCTGGCCTTCACGAACGGGACGCTGATCGACGAGCAGTTCTGCCAGGATATGCTGCGGGTGAAGAACTTTGTCCCCGCCATCTCTCTGGAAGGTTTTGAGCAGGCTAACGACGGCCGCCGCGGCCCCGGTGTCTTTGAGAAGGTCAACCACGCCATGGACCTGCTGAAGGAGCACAAACTGCCCTTCGGCCTGTCCTGCTGCTATACCAGCGCCAACTATGATGATATCACCAGCGAGAAGTTCTTCGATTACATTATCGACAAGGGGGCGCTCTTTGCCTGGTTCTTCCACTATATGCCCGTGGGCAACGATGCCGCTCCCGAACTGCTGCTGACCCCCGATCAGCGTGAGGTGGTCTACCGCCGCATCCGTGCCTACCGGGATACCAAGGCCCTGTTTACCCTGGACTTCCAGAATGACGCCGAATTCATCGGCGGCTGTATCGCCGGCGGCCGGCACTACATGCATATCAACGCCAACGGAGATGTGGAGCCCTGCGTGTTTATTCACTACTCCAATGTGAATATCCGTGACTGTACGCTGATGGAGGCCCTGAAGAGCCCTCTGTTCCAGGCCTATCATGACAACATCCCCTTCAATAACAACATGCTCCGCCCCTGTCCCATGCTGGCGAATGCGGGACGGATTGCCGAGCTGGTCCATAAGACGGGAGCGCACTCTACGGACCTTCAGTCCCCTGAGGACGTAGATCATCTGTGCGCCAAGTGCGAGAAGTACGCTCAGGAATGGAAGCCCAAGGCCGATGAACTGTGGGCTGAGCGCCAGGCGGAGCGGGCTGCGGATGCGGCTGCCGCTGAGGCCGAGATGGAGGAGCGGATTGCCGCCCGGAAAAAGAAATAATAATCCTTGTCACGCCAGCACCCCGGCAGAATGAATCTGCCGGGGTGCCTCTGTTTGACAGAGGGAGCCCCTTTTCTTGCAGGAAAGCGTTTTTTCTCTTGCACTTTAATGTGCAGAAGTGTATAATAGGAACACTTCCGTAATTGGCGGAGAGTTTCATATCCCAACGGGGCGGAAAACCCCGGCTGAGCAAAGGAGTTTGGTCAAGATGGCGTTGAACAATGCGTATTTGAAGCGGGTCTATGGGGATCTTGAGAAAAAGAGCAGCCACGAGCCGGAGTTTCTCCAGGCTGTGCTGGAGGTGCTGGAGTCTCTGGAGCCGGTGGTTGAGCGCCGCCCCGAGCTGGAAAGCAATGGCATCATCGAGCGCTTGGTGGAGCCGGAGCGCACCGTCATGTTCCGGGTTCCCTGGGTGGATGACAACGGCAAAGTGCAGGTGAACCGGGGCTACCGGGTGGAGTTCAACTCCGCGATCGGCCCCTATAAGGGCGGCCTGCGGTTCCACCCCAGCGTGAATCTGTCTATCATCAAGTTCCTGGGTTTTGAGCAGACCTTTAAGAATTCTCTCACCACTCTGCCCATGGGCGGCGGCAAAGGCGGTTCTGATTTTGACCCCAAGGGCAAGTCCGATGCCGAGGTCATGCGTTTCTGCCAGTCTTTCATGACAGAGCTTCAGCGCCATATCGGCCAGTTTACCGATGTGCCCGCCGGCGACATCGGTGTGGGCGGCCGGGAGATCGGCTATCTGTTTGGTCAATACAAGCGGATCCGCAACGAGTTCACCGGTGTTCTCACCGGAAAGGGCCTGACCTTCGGCGGCTCTCTGGCCCGGACGGAGGCCACTGGCTACGGCCTGTGCTATTTCACCGATGAGATGCTCAAGGCGGCCGGAAAGTCCTTCCAGGGCGCAAAGGTGGTCATCTCCGGCTCCGGCAACGTGGCTACCTATGCCAACCAGAAGGCCACGCAGCTGGGAGCTGCTGTTATCGCCATGAGCGATTCCAACGGCTATATCGTGGACGAGAACGGCATCGACTTTAAGGTTATCAAGGAGATCAAGGAGGTCAAACGGGCCCGGATCAAGACCTATCTGGACTATGTGCCCACCGCGCAGTATGTGGAGGGCAGCCAGGGCATCTGGACTGTCCCCTGTGATGTGGCGCTGCCCTGTGCCACGCAGAATGAGCTGGATGAGGAGAGTGCCAGAGCCCTGGTGGCCAACGGCTGCTTTGCCGTGGCCGAGGGCGCCAATATGCCCTCCACCCCCGAAGCGGTGGCTGTGTTCCAGGCGGCCGGCGTGCTGTTCGCTCCGGCCAAGGCGGCCAATGCCGGCGGCGTGGCCACTTCCGGCCTGGAGATGAGCCAGAACTCCCTGCGGCTGTCCTGGACCTTTGAAGAGGTGGATGAGAAGCTCCACGGCATCATGGTGAACATCTATCAGTCCGCCGCTCAGGCTGCTGAGGAGTACGGCATGAAGGGCAACCTGGTGGCCGGCGCCAACATTGCCGGATTCCTGAAGGTGGCTGACGCCATGATGGCTCAGGGCGTGGTGTAAGCGCAGAGACCGGATACATTGGAACGATGAGAAAAGGGACTGTCCGACCGGGCGGTCCCTTTTCAGCCGTTAAAATGAGAATGGACCGAAAACGGAGATGGCGTGACGCGCGGCAGGCGCGCCGCAAGCGTACGCAGCACGCGGGATTTCAGATAGAGTGCATTTGATTTGGAATGGGTGTAAAAAATGGGGCCCGGCATACGGCCGGGCCCCATTTCAGACAGATCCAGGAGAGGTGGATTACTGTTTGCTCACGATTTCGGCGGTGTCGGTGGCGATCATCAGTTCCTCGTCGGTGGGGATGAGGAGGACCTTCACCTTGGAGTCGGCGGCGGAGATGACAGCCTCCTTGCCCCGGACATCGTTGGCGGCGGCATCCATCTTTACGCCCATGAATTCCAGACCGGAGGCCACGGCCATACGGGTGCCCTTGTCGTTCTCGCCCACGCCGGCGGTGAAGACGATGGCGTCCACTCCGCCCATGGCGGCGGCATAGGCGCCGATGAGCTTCTTCACATTGTACTGGAAGGTCTCCAGAGCCACGGCGGCGCGGTGGTTGCCCTCCTCGGCGGCACCCTCGATATCACGGAAGTCGGAGGACACGCAGGACAGACCCTCCACGCCGGACTTCTTGTTCAGCACGTTCAGCATCTCGTCGATGCTCATGCCGTACTTGTTCATCAGGTACTGCAGGATGCCGGCGTCCAGGTCGCCGGCGCGGGTGCCCATGGGCAGGCCGGCCAGGGGGGTGAAG
>JAQXNP010000219.1 GCA_029098065.1 Clostridiales bacterium
TCTATTGTGGCGGGGGGCTTGGACGTGATGTCATAACAGATGCGGTTAATTCCCTTCACCTCATTGACGATGCGGGTGGAAACACGATCCAGCACATTGTAGGGGATGCGGGCCCAGTCGGCGGTCATAAAGTCGGTAGTGGTGACAGCCCGGAGGGCCAGGGTATAGTCGTAAGTGCGGCCATCGCCCATGACCCCCACAGAATGGGTATTGGTAAGCACCGCAAAATACTGGTTCATGGTACTCTCCAGTCCGGCCTTGGCAATCTCATCCCGGAAAATAAAGTCGGCCAGTCTCAGGGTGTCCAGCTTTTCCTTGGTGATGTCGCCGATGATGCGGATGGCCAGGCCGGGCCCCGGGAAGGGCTGGCGCATGACCAGATACTCGGGCAGGCCCAACTCCCGTCCCAGCTGACGGACCTCATCTTTGAACAGCATCCGCAGCGGCTCGATGATCTCTTTGAAGTCCACATAGTCCGGCAGGCCGCCCACATTGTGGTGGCTCTTGATGACGGCGGCGCTGCCCAGGCCCGACTCGATCACATCCGGATAGATGGTCCCCTGCACCAGATAGTCTACTTTGCCAATCTTCTTGGCCTCCGCCTCAAAGACCCGGATAAACTCTTCCCCGATGATTTTGCGCTTCCGCTCCGGCTCGGTGACTCCAGCCAGCTTGGAAAGGAACAGCTCCTCCGCGTTGGCACGGACAAAATTGATATCCCACTTCCGGAACGCCTCTTCCACCTCGTCTCCCTCGTTCAGACGCATGAGGCCATGATCCACAAAGACACAGGTGAGCTGGTTTCCCACAGCTTCCGCCACCAGGGCGGCGGCCACGGAAGAGTCCACACCGCCGGAGAGCGCCAGCAGCACCTTGCCCGCACCCACTTTTTCCCGGATCTGACGAATGGCGGTCTCCTTATAGTCCCCCATGGTCCAGTCGCCCTTGGCGCCGCAGACCTCGTAGAGGAAATTCCGAATCATCCCGGTGCCGTTCTGAGTGTGGTTGACCTCCGGATGGAACTGAACACCGTAGAACCCCCGGCTCTCATCACAGATGGCCACATTGGGACAGGAGTCCGAACGGGCCGCCAGAAAGAAACCGTCAGGCACCTTCTCCATATAGTCCCCGTGGCTCATCCAGGTCACGCCCTCATCGGGCAGGCCCTGGAAGAGCTTGCAGTTCGTATCAAAGAAGGTCTCTGTTTTTCCATACTCCCGAGCTGTATCCGCCTGGGCTGCCGTCACCCTGCCGCCCAGATTGTGGGCAATGAGCTGGCAGCCATAGCAGATGCCCAAAATGGGAATCCCCAGCCGGAAGATATCCGGATCCGCCTGGGGGGAATCCGGATCATACACACTCCCCGGTCCGCCGGTAAAAATAATCCCGATGGGGTTCATCGCCTTGATCTGATCCAACGGCGTGGTGTAAGGTTTGACCTCGCAGTAGACCCCGCACTCACGGACCCGACGCGCGATCAGCTGGTTATACTGTCCTCCGAAATCCAGGACGACAACAATTTGATGGGTCATATAGCATCCTCTTTTCTCTCAGTATGGGTCAGGAGAGCTCCGTCCCGCCCCATTCCACCACAGTGAAGCCGGTGCGTTCCGGCGCCTCCAGCCGCTGGGGCGGGAGCTCCGCCGGCTCATTCATGCCCTTCCAGGCCATAAACACCCGAATCAGCGTGTCCGGAACCGGGTCGACCGTGAGCACGGCGCTTTCCGTATATGCCTCAGTCTGGAAAGAGATCAGATTGTAGGCGTTCTCCTCCATCCGGGGCAGCCAGTAGATGATAAACTCGTTGGCCTCCCGGTCGGTAAGGCCCAACCGGGCCAGCGCGTCTTCCAGAAATTTTTCCGTCTCCTCCCCCGGGACACAGAAACCGGAGGAGAAATCATACTCCGCGTCGGTGATTCCCTCCCAGAACAGGCAGTAGTATTCCCTGCCTGTCTCCGGGTCAGTGAGGGTGCCGTCCGGAGAGGCAATCACATCCCACCCCGTACCGTAAGTGGGGTAGGCGGCGGTCAGGCGGCCGGCATAGTCCAGATTGACGGACACCCTAATCTCCTCCCGGGGATAGAGGTAGATCACCGGTTTGGCGCTCCTGGTCGCTTCCCTGATACCACACCCGGAAAGCACGAGCAGAAAAGCGGCCATGGCCAGCGGGAATAAACTCTTTTTCATCGGAACTCCTCCTTTCATCTGTCTGTTTGACGGATCAGGCAGGAAAAAGTTCCCTTGGACAGGTCAGATCTCCGTGATATCCAGCGGCCGCAGCTCGGCGGAGCGGCTCTGGGTCTGAACCGTGAGAATCGCCCGGGCAGTGTCCACGGCGGTGACGCAGGCCACCGAGTGCTCCACCGTCATGCGGCGGATCTTGAAGCCGTCTGTCTCATGCCGCCGGCCGTGGGTGGGCGTGTTGATGACGAGATCCACCGTCCCGGAGGCAATCAGGTCGGCGATATTGGGATGGGCCTCGGAGACCCGGGCCACCAGCTTACAGGGCACTCCGGCGTCCATCAGCGCCTGACGGGTACCGGAAGTGGCGTAGAGCTCCACTCCCATGTCGGCAAAGCCACGGGCCACTCCGACGATCTCGCCCTTGTCCTCGTCCTTGACCGTGATGATGATCCGCCCGCCCTTCTTGGGCAGCTTCATGTTGGCTCCCTTGAACGCCTTCCGAAGGGCGTGGGGGAAGTCCTCGGCCAGGCCCAGCACCTCGCCGGTGGACTTCATTTCCGGGCCCAGGCCGGTGTCCACGTCGGTGAGCTTTTCAAAGGAAAAGACCGGCATCTTGACCGCGCAATAGTCTGCCTCGGGGTAGAGGTCGACGCCCCAGCCCAGATCTTTCAGCTTGGCCCCCAGCATCACCTTGGTGGCCAGATCGATGATGGGCACGCCGGTGACTTTGGAAATATAGGGAATGGTGCGGGAAGAGCGGGGATTGACCTCGATGACATAGACCTCATCATTATAGATGATGAACTGAATGTTGATCAGACCGATAACGCCCAGCGCCTTGGCCAGATCGTAGGTGTACTTCTCAATGGTGGCCTTATGTTTGTCCTCCACATGGATGGAGGGATAGACGGAGATGGAATCGCCGGAGTGGACGCCGGCCCGCTCCACATGCTCCATGACGCCG
>JAQXNP010000220.1 GCA_029098065.1 Clostridiales bacterium
CGCGCTTCAGCACTTCCTTCACCACCACGGCGCCCAGATCGGTGGCCGGAGTATCCTTCAGGCTCCCGCCAAAAGAGCCCACCGCCGTACGGCAGCAGTTTACCACGTATACTTCTCGCATTGTTATGTACCTCCACTTCCATATTTTTTCCACCCGGAGTTTGCGTTTGCCCTCCAATTATAACGACCCTCCGGAGAAAATGCAATATCTTTTTGTTAAACTTTTAACACAGTTGGGTTTTTAAACCAATCAGCCGGGGCAGCCTTGTGGGCCGTCCCGGCTGAAAACAGGTTCCAGTCCTGCATTATGCGTCCGTCCTGACGGTTTCTTCCTCCAATCTCACCTCCGGTTCCTCCAGGGGCCCACGGTCCCGAAGCTGATCCAGCACGCCCATCTCCTCCAGTGCCTTCCGCGTGGAGGCCGCGCTCTTCTGGGGAGTGATGGTGACATTGGCGCTCACGCTGGAAGCGCTGCTCTGTCCCTCTTTCACGGTCTCCTGCACCCAGGCCAGGGAGAAACATATGTCGCTGATATAGCAGTTCTCCGCCCGTTCCCGGCTGTCCAGCAGGTAGCGCCGCCCGATCCGTCCGGCGTCCAGGTCCTCCTGAACCGCCTCCCACAGCTTCCGGGCGTCCTCCGCCCCCAGTGTGATGTCTCCGCCCTCCACGGTGTCGTAGATGGAAGCTCCCACAACCTGGACCTGATCGGCGGAGATGGCCCCCATCTGAACGCCGTCATCCGCGTCAGAGATATAGACATTTCCAAAGTAAGCTGCCCGGATATTGTCCGTCCGATTCAGGAGCGCCTGGATCTGACTGGCATAGGAATCCGGATCCGTCAGCGCCTCCGCCGTAACAGGCAGGGCCTGGTAACTCCGCTCCTCCACTGTGCCGTCGGCAAGGGTATACCGCAGCGTCATGCGGATATTGGTTTTCTTCTCATATCCGTTCTGGTCGTACTCACTGCCGCTCCAGTTGGAGGCATCCAGCCGCTGGGCCAGTTCGATCTCATCCAGATGCCCGGTAACCGCCCTGTGGATATTCAGCACCGCGGCGATATCTTCGGGATCGGTAAACACATAGGAGGCGTAATTGCCATCGTCCTGAGGGGCGGAGTATATATCGCTGACCTCCGCCTTAACCACTTCAGACGCCTGAGGCACCCATCTCTGATACCCGAAAAAGTCCGCCCGGGCTCCGCCCAGCAGGAGCAGAAGGCAGGCGGCCATGACCGCTATTCCCTTCCAGCCGTCGGCAAAGACCCGGAGGGTCTTTTTCAGCAGCATCCGGCCGGCAAAACCCATTATTCCGGCACAGACCGCCGTGGTCAGGATAAAGGTCCAGGGTCCGAAGCGGGTCAGGAAATTCTCGTAGATGACCAGGCCCAGGCATATGCCGCCGCAGATCCCCACGCCGTACTGGAACACCGGCCGCACCCATCCCACGGTGACCAGGTCTCCCGCCCGCTCCAACTGCCGGCGGCGGTAGACCTCCAGCGCCAGCAGGGAGAGGGCCAGGCCCACCACCAGGCAGTAGCCCACCGCGGCGGCGGGTCCCTCGGAGGGATAGATCCAGCGCCCCAGGGCCTCGGAATAAGTATAGTGGTAATCGTCCAGCAGATCGGACAGATGATAGAGCGGGGTAAGCCACTTCACCGGCCGCTCATACCATCCCGAGCCGCCGGCGTAGCCCACCAGCAGCACATTGAGCACATATTCCGCCAGCAGTCGGACCCCCATGGCCAGGAAATTGATGATGCCGTAAAAGATGGGCATGGCCAGGATATTTCCGGTGAACATGCCGCAGAAGACCGCCAGGCAGAAAAAGAACATACTGACCGCCGTCTGGGCCAGGAACCAGATGAGGACGGGCCGGGGGTCCAGGATCCGCTCCGTCCACTCCACCGCCAGGACGGTCAGGGCGATAACCGCATCGGGTACCAGGAAAAAGCACAGGCCCGACAGCCAGTTGGTGAGGAACAGCCCCTCCCGCCGGATGGGCAGGCAGTGGAACATCTGAGCGGAGCAGCTGTTCATCAGGTAGGAGAACAGCGCCATCGCCGCCAGCAGTCCGAAAACCGCGCCGATGGCGGGGCTCTGCTCCACCACAGCGTAAATATGTTCCGCCGTGATCCGGATCCGCTCGCCGCCCCAGTTGAAGCTTGTCATAATGGAGGCGGGCAGCAGGAAAAAGAGGACGGCGGTATAGACCGCCCAGATGGGCCAGAACCGGACCAGGTTTTTCCGGAACAGGGCGGCGTTGAACCACCCCTTTTTCTCAGAGAACGATGTCACGGACCGCATAGTCTTCCCCTCCCAGCTCATAAATGAAGATCTCCTCCAGCGTCAGGGGCAGCGCCTCCAGCAGAATGGGCTGATAGGCCGCCAGCCGGTTGGTGATATCCTCGGCGGCGCCCCGGACAATGAGGGTGGTGATCCGCCCCACCTGGGAGACGTTGAGAACCTCCATATCCTCGGGGAGCCTGGGCATCTCCCGCTCCTGAAAGACCACCTGCATCTTGACCACACTGGCCTGGAGTTCGGAGAGGGACCGCTCAATCAGCACCCGGCCTTTGGACAGGATCCCCACGTGGTCGCACACGTCCTCCAGTTCCCGCAGGTTGTGGGAGGCCACCAGCACCGTGGTGCCGTCCTGGGCCACATCGGACATGAGCAGGGACCAGACCTGCCGGCGCATCACCGGGTCCAGCCCGTCCACCGGCTCATCCAGCACCAGCACGCCCGGCCGGATACACAGCGCCAGCCAGAAGGCGGACTGCTTCCGCATGCCCTTGGACAGCCGCCGGATGGGCCGCTTTTCGTCCACCGTGCGGAAGATATCCTTCAGCGCCTCGTAGCGTTTCCAGTCAAACCGGGGATAGAATCCCGCGTAGAACCGGGCCATGTCGGCAGTGTTGGCCGAACCGAAGCTGTACAGCTCATCCGGGATGTCGGCCACCTGTTCCTTCACCGCCGGATTTTCATAGACCGGCTGGCCATTGATGAGGACGGTGCCGCTGTCCTGCCGGTAAACTCCGGTAATGTGGCGCAGGATGGTGGACTTTCCGGCCCCATTTGGCCCCACCAGTCCGTAGATGGCCCCCGAGGGCACCGTCATGGTCAGGTCGTCCAACGCCCGAAAGCCGTCGAATTCCTTTACCACATGTTCCGCCTGGATCATTGTCCGTCCTCCTTTCCGTTCTGTTTCACATGATTGACCCGCTGGGCCAGTTCCTGGGCGGACATGCCCAGGAACAAAAGTTCGCTGGCCGCCGCGTCAAACTGCCGCAGCAGCACGGTCCGCCTGGGGTTTTCCGCCTCTGCCCTGCGGGCGGCGTAGGCCCCCCTCCCGGGCTCGGTCACCAGGTAGCCCTCCTCCTCCAGCGCGGCATAGGCCCGCTGGATGGTGTTGGGGTTGATCGCCAGTCCGGAAGCCAGCGCCCGTACAGAAGGCAGCTTCTCTCCTTCGGCGATGGCCCCTGTGACCATCAGATGGCGCAGGCCGTCCCGGACCTGTTCATAGATCGGCCGGGCGTCCCGGTAATTGAGGCTGAGCATGGCCCCACTCCCTTCCAACTGTATGAATCTCCTTGGTACAGTCAGTATACTCGAAGTCCCTCTCTCCATTCAAGAGGGCCCGCCTTACGAAAGTCTTACATTTTTCAGGCATTTTTCTTTTTTTGCGTGACAACCGGATTCCGCGTGGGTATAATAAAGTTACATTGCGTTCAGAAGGGGGCTTTTTGTCGTGGTTACCATCGATCCCGTCAATTGGAATGCCTTTCTTTCCTGTCTGGACGGGCTTCTCTATACGCCGGAAGTCCAATCGATGCGCCGCCTTCCCCACCACCCCGGAGTCAACTGCTATGAGCACTCCGTATTCGTAGCCTATGTGGCCTTCCGCCTGGCCCGGAAATGGAGGTTGGATTACCGCGCCTGCGCCCGGGGCGGCCTGCTGCACGACCTCTACCTTTATAACAGTCACGACTCCTCCGCCCACCCGGGCAGCCAGTGTCTGGACCATCCGGAGTTTGCCCTGCGCAACGCCGAGGCCCTGACCCATCTCTCCGATAAGGAGCGCAACATTATTCAGGCCCACATGTGGCCTCTGGCCGTTCATCTTCCCCGCAGCCGGGAGGCCTGGGCGGTAAGTCTGGCCGACAAAGTATGCGCCGTTCTGGAGGTCTCCCGTGTGTGGAAACACCTCAAAATGCGCGCTGTGCTGTCAGCGTGAGATATTTCGTCCCATTTTTCCGTCAAATCTTCCAAAAACAGGGCCCGCCTCCGGCGGGTCTTTTTCTTCCCAATTCCTTGATTCATGTATTTTCTTTTGTTATAATGTAGCTGAAATTTTACCGGAATGGAAGTGTCTGCCTGTGGAAGACCTGGGCGCCATTGTATTTCTGCCCCGGGAGGAGGACGGCTCCTCTCTCTTTCTGGAAAATATCCTGTTTGATCCGGCGGCCCTGTGGCTTTCCGCCGCCCTGGGGCGGGCGGGTGTCTCCGATTTCCTGGTCGTCAGCCACCCCGATGACGAGGATGCCGCCCGCCGGTGTTTTCCGGAAAACACCCGGTTCATCACCTCCGTGGCCGGCCACGCCGGCGAGTCCCTGCTCTCCTTTCTGGAGGGGAAAAACCGGGTGGCCGTCTTTACCGAACCCGTCTTTCTGTCCGACGAGGGGGCCCGGACCCTGCTGGGCCTGACCGGAGACAGTCTCCCCAGGGGGGAAGACTCGGGCACTTACACCATTCCGGCCGCCGCCCTGCGGGATGCCATGGAGCGCGGAGAGGATTTTCTGCCCGCCCTGCGCTCCGGGGGCAGCCTCTTCGGCGTCCGTCCCGGCCTCTATGAGGGGCTTCTTCCCCTGGACCGCTGCGCCCCCACCTGGGACAGCGCCCAGGATTTCGCCCGTTACGCCTCCATCACCCGCCTCCAGAGCGAGTTTTCCACCGCCCCGGTCCGCTTTTTGGACAAGAGCCAGGTCTATATCGGCCCCCTTGTCACGGTGGGGGGCGGCACGGTCATCCTCCCCGGGACGATTCTCCGCGGCAGGACCGCCATCGGCCGGGGCTGTGAGATCGGCCCCAACACCATGATCCGGGACTGCGTCATCGGCGACCGGGTGACGGTGAACGCCTCCCAGCTCAACGAGTCCACCGTGGAGGATGACACCACGGTGGGGCCCTTCGCCTATGTCCGCCCCAACTGCCATGTGGGCAGGGGCGTCAAGGTGGGCGATTTCGTGGAGCTGAAGAACTCCACCATCGGAGACGGCACCAAGATCTCCCACCTCACCTACGTGGGGGACACCGATGCCGGAGCCCACATCAACTTCGGCTGCGGCACCGTCACCGTGAATTACGACGGGGAGAAAAAATTCCGCACCACCATCGGGGATCACGCCTTCATCGGCTGCAACACCAATCTGGTGGCCCCCGTCACTGTGGGAGAGGGCGCCTATACCGCCGCCGGCTCCACCATCACCGACAATGTGCCTCCCCAGTCCCTGGCCATCGCCCGGGACCGTCAGGTTGTGAAGAAAAACTGGGCGGCCAAACGCCGCAAAAAGAGCTGATCGGTCACATTCCCTGTACTGGGATTAAAAATATACAAAAAAATAAGAGATGAGAGGATGTAGCGCAACATGCATGGAAAGGATATCAAGATCTTCTCCGGCAACTCCAACCGCCCGCTGGCTCAGGCCATCTGCAAGGTCCTGGGGACCCAGCTGGGCAACGCCGAAACCGGCTGTTTCTCCGATGGGGAAAACTTTGTCTCCATCTATGAGACAGTCCGCGGCTCCGATGTCTTTGTCGTTCAGTCGACCTGCTCCCCGGTGAACGACAACCTGATGGAACTGCTCATTTTCATCGATGCCTTCAAGCGGGCCTCCGCCGGACGGATCACCGCCGTCATCCCCTATTTCGGCTATGCCCGTCAGGACCGGAAAACCAAGCCCCGTGATCCCATCTCCGCCAAGCTGGTGGCCAACCTAATCACCCGGGCCGGCGCCGACCGGGTGCTGACCATGGATCTCCACGCCTCCCAGATTCAGGGCTTCTTTGACATCCCCGTGGACAATCTGCTGGGCAACCCCATCTTCGCCCGCCACTTCCACGACCAGTTCTTCGGGCAGGAGGACCGCACCGTGGTGGTCTCCCCCGACGTGGGCAGCGTGGCCCGGGCCCGGGCCTTCGCCCAGAAGCTGGGCATGCCTCTGGCCATCGTGGACAAGCGCCGCCAGAAGGCCAACTCCTCCGAGGTCATGAACATCATCGGCGATGTGAAGGGCAAGCAGGTCATCCTCTTTGACGACATGGTGGATACCGCCGGTTCCCTGTGCGGCGCCGCCCAGGCTCTGGTGGAGATCGGCGGAGCCACCGATGTGTACGCCTGCGCCAGCCACGGCGTTCTCTCCGGCCCGGCCATCGACCGGATCAACAAGAGCTACATCAAGGAGCTGGTGTTCCTGGACACCATCCCGCCCCGGGAGGGTGTGTCCTGCCCCAAGCTCAAATATCTGTCCGTGGCCGATATCTTCGCGGAGGCGATCGAGCGCATCTATCAGGAGGTCTCGGTCTCCAAGCTGTTCAACTGAACTCTCTCATCCCGGACCGGGGCGGGCGCAGGCCCGTCCCGGTCTTTTTCTGAAGGTGATCACATGTTTTTCTCCAAAAACAAGGCTCCCGGTGTGACCTGGCTCGTGGTGGGCCTGGGCAACACGGGGGATGAGTATGAACACACCCGCCACAATATGGGCTTCGATGTGCTGGACACTCTGGCCGACCAGCTGGACATCCCCATCCAGCGGCTGAAGTTCAGAGCCCTCACCAACACCGCCGTGGTGGGCGGGGAAAAGGTCCTGCTGATGAAGCCGGTGACCTTCATGAACCTGTCCGGGGAGGCAGTGGAGCAGGCGGCCTCCTTCTACAAGATCCCCCCCTCCCGCATTCTGGTGATCTCGGATGAGGTCGCCCTCCCCCCCGGCAAACTGCGGATCCGGCCCTCCGGCTCCGCGGGCGGCCACAACGGGCTGAAAAACATCATCGCCCATCTCCACTCCGACCAGTTCCCCCGCATCCGCGTGGGCGTGGGCCAGAAGCCCCACCCCGACTACGACATGGCTGACTGGGTGCTGGGCCGCCCCCAGGGCGAGGATCAAGCGGCCATAGACGCCGCTGTCAAACGGGCCGCCGACGCCGTCTCCTGCGTCATTCAGGAGGGCGTGGACCGGGCCATGAACAAATTCAACTGACCGCTTTCCCCTTGCTTCCGTCCCCTTTTGGGTATATACTGGCCATACTACCCCCCTCCCTCCGGGAGCGGGGGCTTTCGGCGTTCCTTCCATCTCCGCTTTTCAGGAGGTCCCCATGAAACAGCTCCTCTCCGCCCTGAACGGCGTCCCCGAATTTCAAAGCCTCCTCTCCGCCCTGGACTCCGGCGCCTCCCCGGCGGCGGTGTCCGGGCTCTCTCCCGTTCACCGGGCCCACTTCGCCGCCGGCCTGCGGCAGGAGACCGGCCGGCCCGTGGTGGTCCTCTGCGCCGACGACGCCGAGTGCGCCCGCATGGCCGCCGATCTGGAGGCGCTCTCCGGCGAGCCCTGCCTCACCCTCCCCGCCAGGGAGTTCACTTTCCACAACGCCGCTGTGGTCTCCCGCCAGTGGGAGCACCGCCGGCTCAGTGTCCTTCAGGCCATGGCGGAGGGCCGTTTCTCCTTCGCCGCCGCCTCAGCGGAGGCCGTCCTCCAGCGCACCATGCCCCCCGACCTGCTCGCCCGGGCCAGCCGCACCCTCAAAATGGGGGAGCGGTACGACCTGGCCGAACTGGCCGAGGCTCTGACCGCGGCGGGCTATACCCGCTGCGCCCAGGTGGAGGGCATGGGTCAGTTCGCCCTCCGGGGCGGCATTCTGGACTTTTTCTCCCCCGCCCACCCCCAGCCCGTTCGGGCAGAGCTGTTCGGGGATGAGGTGGACTCCATGGGCCTGTTCGATCCGGCCACCCAGCGGAGGACCCAGCAGCTGGAGGAGTCCCGCATCCTCCCCGCCGCGGAGGTCCTGCCCCAGCTGGCCCCCGGCGGCATGGCGGGGCTGGCCCGGGCTCTGGACCAGCGGCTGGCCGCGGCTGTGAAAAAGGGCGCCGCCCCCGACCAGCTTCTGGTCACTCTGGCCGAGGACAAGGAAAAGCTGGAAAACGGCCTGACCTTCCCCGCTCTGGACCGCTATCTGGCCCTCATCTATCCCAAACTGGCCACGGCGGCGGACTATCTGCCCCCCGACGCTCTGGTCCTCATCAGTGAGAGTCCCCGCTTTCAGGAGCGGGGCAGAAACTACCTCTGGCAGCTGGGGGAGGATGTCACCGCCCTGTCGGAAAACGGCACCCTTCTGGTCGAGCTGGGTACCTATGCCCGGACCCCGGAGGAGCTGGCCGCCAGGCTGGAGGACTGGCCGGTGGCCTATCTGGACTCCTTCCCCTCCTCCCGGTATCCCAGCCGGCCCCGCACCCTGCTGTCGGCGGCCGCCAAGCAGCTTCCCTCCTACGGCGTCAGTCTGGAGACCGCCGTGTCCGACCTCGCCCACTACCGCAATGCCGGCTACCGGGTGGTGGTGCTGGCGGGCACCGAACAGCGGTGCCTGAATCTCCAGTCCCTCCTGCGGGAGCAGAAGCTCCGCACCGCCGTGGACTTCCAGCTCCACGCCCTCCCCGAGCCGGGCGGCGCGGTCATCTGCCGGGGCGGACTGTCCGCCGGGATGGAGTACCCCTCCGCCAGGCTGGCCATTCTTACCGAGGGCCAGGCCGCCCCGGTGAAGAAGAAAAAGCCCAAAGCCCCCACCAACCGGGAAAAACTGAAATCCTACGCCGATCTCTCCCCCGGGGATCTGGTGGTCCACCAGCAGCACGGCATCGGCCGCTACTCCGGCATGGTCAAACTCCCGGTGGACGGCGTGGAGAAGGACTATATCAAAATCGCCTACGCCGGGGCCGACGTGCTCTACGTCCCCGCCACCCAGCTGGATCAGGTGAGCAAGTACATCGGCGGGGGCGAGGACGCCAACGAGACCAAAAAGCTCTCCAAGCTGGGGGGCGGCGATTGGGAACGTCAGAAGTCCCGGGCCAAAAAGGCGGTACAGGATCTGGCCAAGGGCCTCATCCAGCTCTATGCCCAGCGCCAGCGCCAGCCCGGCTTCGCTTTTTCCCCCGACTCCCCCTGGATGAAGGAATTTGAAGAGGAGTTCGAGTACACCGAAACGGAAGACCAGCTGCGCTGCGTGGCGGAGATCAAGCGGGACATGGAGGCGCCCCGCCCCATGGACCGCCTTCTCTGCGGCGATGTGGGCTACGGCAAGACCGAGGTGGCCTTCCGGGCCATCATGAAATGCGTTCTGGACGGAAAGCAGGCCGCCATTCTGGTGCCCACCACCGTTCTGGCCCGGCAGCACTTTCTCTCCGCCAAGAAGCGCTTCGCCAAATACCCGGTGGAGATCGACGTCATTTCCCGCTTCCGCACCAGCGCCCAGATGAAAGCCACCCTGGCCGGCGTGGCCTCGGGCAAGGTAGATCTGCTCATTGGCACCCACCGCCTTCTCCAGAAGGATGTCCATTTCAAGGACCTGGGCCTGCTGGTGGTGGACGAGGAGCAGCGCTTCGGCGTCACCCACAAGGAAAAGCTGAAGGAACTGGCCCGGCAGGTGGACGTGCTCACCCTGTCGGCCACCCCCATCCCCCGGACGCTGAACATGGCCCTCTCCGGCATCCGGGACATGTCCACCCTGGAGGAGCCCCCCCAGGACCGCCAGCCGGTGCAGACCTATGTGATGGAGCACGACTGGTCCGTCCTCTCCGACGCCATGCGCCGGGAGCTGGAGCGGGGCGGCCAGGTCTATTACCTCCACAACCGGGTGGAGACCATCTCCCGCACCGCCGCCCAGATCCAGCGCCTGCTGGGAGAGGACGTCACGGTGGGCATCGCCCACGGCAAGATGACCCAGGAGGAACTGAATGACGTCATGACCCGTATGTCAGAGGGGGAAGTGGATGTCCTTGTCTGCACCACCATCATTGAGACAGGGATTGACATTCCCAATGTAAACACCCTCATCATCGAGGACGCCGACAAGATGGGTCTGGCCCAGCTCCACCAGATCCGGGGCCGGGTGGGCCGTTCCAGCCGCCGGGCCTTCGCCTATCTGACCTACCGCCGGGGCAAGGTCCTCTCCGAGGTGGCCTCCAAACGCCTGGGGGCCATCCGGGAATTTGCCGAATTCGGCTCCGGCTTCAAAATCGCCATGCGGGATCTGGAGATCCGGGGCGCCGGCAACGTACTGGGCCCGGAGCAGTCGGGCTTCCTGGTCAGCGTGGGCTATGATATGTACCTGAAGCTGCTGGAGGAGGCTGTTCTCACGGAGCGGGGAGAGAAGGCGGAGATTCCCGCCGAGTGTTCCGCCGACCTGACGGTGTCGGCCTCCATCCCCGACCGGTACGTCCCCTCCCCCGAGCAGCGGATGGACCTCTACCGCCGCATCGCCATGATCCGCAGCGAGGAGGACGCCGACGACCTCACCGACGAGCTCATCGACCGCTACGGCGACCCGCCCCGGCAGGTGAACAACCTCATCACGGTGGCCCTCCTCCGCGCCGACGCCGCCCGTCAGGGCATCTCCGAACTGACCCAGAAGGGGAACAACCTGCTCTTCTCTCTGGCCTCCTTTGATCTGCGCCGGGTGTCCGCCCTGTGCGCCCTGCCCCGGTACAAGGGCCGTCTGCTCTTCTCCGCCGGGGAGAAACCCGCCCTGACCCTCCGGCTGAAGAATGGGGAGGACCCTCTGAAAACCGCCCGGAGCGGCGGCTGATCCCTCCCTCTTGCAATTTTCCCCCATATCCGCTATGATGGGGAAAAAGAGAGAGGAGCGCCTCCCCATGGCCAATACCAAAGAGCGGGTCCGTCCCGTCAAAACACTGAAATACCTCATCCTGGGCGTCATTCTCTGCGCCGCGGTGGGCGCGGCCTGTTTCCTGCTGGGCCGCTCCGCCTCGCCGGAGAACACCCGGATCGACGCGGTGGTCATTGAGAATCAGCTTGCCCAGATCAGCGAACTGGGCACCGTCAGCTACCGCTACACCAACATGGCCCAGTTTGAAAACAGCAGCGACTTTTACGGCGTCACCATCCCCTTCACCACCAAACGCTTTATCCTCACCTACGATGGGGAGATCAAGGCGGGCACCGACCTGTCCCAGGCGTCGGTGACCGTCTCCGGCAGCCGGGTCACCGTCCGCCTTGCCGCCGCCCAAATCCTCTCCCATGAGATCGACGAGGACAGTGTGGAGGTCTTTGACGAGAAAACCAGCATTTTCAACCCTTTCACCGTGGAGGATTTCTCCTCCTTCCAGGCCGACCAGAAGCAGGCGATGGAAGCCAAAGCCCTGGAGAAAGGGCTTCTCACCGAAGCATCAGACAAGGCCGGGAGCACGGTTTTCTCCCTGCTCCGCGCCGCTCTGCCGGAGGACTGGGAACTGGAAGTGACCATCTCCTGAGCCGCCCCCTCCAACGAAAAAGCGTCCGGCATGAGACCCGTCCTGCCGGA
>JAQXNP010000221.1 GCA_029098065.1 Clostridiales bacterium
TTCCTTTCAAAGCCGGCAGAAACTCCCGCCCCGCTGTGCGAAGGCCGTCTCACCCCAGGCCCAGATCCCGGGTGGCATAGGCGTTCAGGTCGCTTCCCGCGGTGTGTCCAGCCAGATATTCGTAATACCCCTGGCTCCCGATCATGGCCCCGTTATCCCCGCACAGCTTCAGCGGGGGCAGAAAGAGCCGGTCCCCCGAAGCCCGGCACGCCTTCTCCAGATCTCCCCGGATCCGGGAGTTGGCACCTACGCCGCCGGCCACGGCTATTTTGCCATAGCCTTTCTGCCTGGCCGCCTCCATCACCCGGGGCACCAGGATGTCGCTGACCGCCGCCGAGAAAGAGGCCGCCAGGCCGGGATAATCCAGTTCCTCCCCCTTCTGCCGGGCGTTGTGGGCCAGATTGAGCACCGCCGTCTTGAGCCCGGAAAAAGACATGTCCAGCGGATGTCCTTCCACGTGGGAACGGGGCAGCTCATACATCCGGTCATCTCCCCCCTGGGCCAGACGGTCCATGGGGCCGCCGCCGGGATAGCCGATCCCCAGCACCCGGGCCACCTTGTCAAAGGACTCCCCCGCCGCGTCATCCCGGGTGGCTCCCATGACCTCCATGCCGGTATAATCCCGCACATCGGCGATGAGGGTATTCCCCCCCGAGACACACAGGCATACAAAGGGCGGCTCCAGTTCCGGATGAGCCAGATAGTTGGCGGCGATATGCCCCCGGATGTGGTGGACCGGGATCAGGGGCACCCCCCAGGCCAGCGCCACCGACTTGGCGAAATTCACCCCCACCAGCACCGCCCCGATGAGGCCGGGGGCATAGCTCACCGCCACGGCGTCAATATCCGCCTTGGTCAGTCCGGCGTCAGCCAGAGCCTTATCCGCCAGACCGGCAATCGCCTCCACATGCTTCCGGGAGGCGATCTCAGGCACCACGCCGCCATAGAGCGTGTGCATGTCCACCTGAGAGGCGATGGCATCGGAGAGGACGGTCCGGCCGTCCGCCACCACCGCCGCGGCAGTCTCATCACAAGTGGATTCAAACGCCAGAATGTTCATAGTCTCGCCTCCGGTTCATAGGGGATAAAGACCTCCCGAGCGTAAACATCATCGGGAAACGCGCTGTGATAGAGCTTCCGGTGGGTCTCCATCAGCGCCTCGTCGGGGATCTCTGGCCCATAGGCCAGCACGATATAGGGCACGCCCAGGACTTTGGTCCGATAGCCGATCTGACGCAGCCCCGCCCGGGCGTAAAAGCCCAGCCTGCGCCGGCGCAGGCTGTCCACCGCCTCATCTCCGGTATCCGGGATCTCCACCTCGCCGAACACGCCTCCCCCGTTCCGGCAGAAGCGCTCCAGCATCTCCCCCAGCAGGACGCTGCCTACGCCGCTGTTTCTCCCCTCCGGGAGGACAGCGAAATAGTCCAGCATCACATAGGGATCTCTCCCCGCCCGCCAGTAGAGCGCATAGGCCTTCAGAGCCCCATCCTCAAACAGTCCGTAAGGCTCATAGAGGCCGGCGGCCATCAGCTCCTTCAGCCTGGAAAGAGGTTTAAGTTCATCGGGCGGAAAGTCCCGCTCCATATGCCTGGTATAAAGCTCTTCCAACTCCGGCACAGACAACAGCCGGAACTGCCTGTCACTCATGATTCTCCTCCTGCCCGTCTTCAAACTCCAGGGTCATGATGATGGCATCCTCCCTGGGATCCTGATAGTAATTTTTCCGGCGGCCCACCTGGGCGAAGCCGTGCTTGTAATAGAGCTCAATGGCCGGTTCGTTGGAGGGCCGGACCTCCAGCGTGAGGAAGGCCAGCTTGGCCCGCCCGAACCGGACGAACACGTCCAGCAGCTCGTCGGCGATGCCCTGTCCCCGATAATCCTCCCGCACCGCAATATTGTCGATATAGCCCTCGTCCAGAATCACGTGGAGTCCGGCATAGCCCAGGACCGCGCCGTCGTGGCGCTGCGCCACGATAAAGGAGGCCAGCGGATTGCTGAGCTCTTCCTCCAGCGACGCCTCCGACCACGGCATGGAAAAGCAGGCCTTTTCGATCAGTGCGATCTCATGGATGTGGGACTTGTCCATGGGCACCAGTTTGTAATTCTTTCTCATCCTTTTGCCTCCCCCCAGCTCCTTCCGGCGCCGGAATCCGCCCGCAGGGGCACGGCGTAGTTCACCACGCCCTCCATCTCCCGGGTGAGGATCTCTTTCACCCGCTCGGTCTCCGACTCCGGGCACTCCACGATCAGCTCATCGTGAACCTGCAGAATGAGCCTCGCCTCCAGCCCGGCGTCCCTCATGGCCTGCCTCACCCGGATCATGGCCAGTTTGATGATATCGGCAGCCGTGCCCTGGATGGGCATGTTGAGGGCAACCCGCTCCCCGAAGGAACGCAGGTTGAAGTTGGAAGACTTCAGCTCGGGCAGCCACCGGCGGCGGCCCATGAGGGTGGAAACATAGCCGTTTTCTTTGGCCTCGGCCACCACCCGGTCCATGTACTCCCTCACCCCGTGGAAGGTGGCGAAGTACCGGTCCATATACTCCCGCGCCTCCGCCCGGCTCACTTTGATATCCTGAGCCAGTGAAAAATCGGAGATCCCGTAGACAATGCCGAAATTCACCGCCTTGGCCCGGCGGCGCATCTCGTGGGTGACCTGCTCCGGCGGCACGCCAAAGACCTGTGCCGCGGTGGCGGTATGGATGTCCGCCCCGCTGAGGAAGGCCTCCTGCATCGTCTTGTCACCGGCGATGTGGGCCAACAGCCTCAGCTCGATCTGGGAGTAGTCGGCGTCCACCAGCATTCGGCCGGGAGCCGCCACGAACATATCACGGAGTTTGGCCCCCAGGTCGGTGCGCACCGGGATGTTCTGCAGATTCGGCTCCGTGGAGGAGAGCCGTCCGGTGGCGGTCACCGTGTTCTGGAAGGAGGTGTGGATCCGCCCGTCCGGGGCGATGACCTTGGTAAGGCCGTCCACAGAAGTGGATTTCAGCTTGGCGTACTGCCGGTACTCCAGAATGGCGTCGATGATGGGGTGACGTCCCCGGAGCTTCTCCAAAACCTCGGCGCTGGTGGAGTAGCCTGTCTTGGTCTTTTTCACCGGCGGCAGGCCCAGCTTGTCAAACAGGATGCGGCCCAGCTGCTGGGTGGAATTGATATTGAAGTGCTCCCCCGCCAGATCATAAATGGCCTCTTCATCCGCCTTCAGCCGCTGGTCCAGCATGACGCCGAATTCCACCAGGGCGCTCCGGTCCACCAACACGCCGGTGCGTTCCATCTCGGCCAGAACCGGACACAGGGGCAGCTCGATATCATAGAACACCTTGTCCAGTCCCAGCTCTGTCAAACGGGGAGCCAGCACCCCTCGGAGAGCGCCGATGAGACGGGCGTGGGCCAGAATGGCCTCCTCCGCCCCGGCGGCATCCCCCAGCGTGTGAAAAGCCCCCGGAGCCAGATAGGCTGACGCCTTGGGGTATTCGGTGTGAAACCAGGTCATCCCCAGTTTTTCCAGGTCGTAGCTGCCGTCGGTAGGCGCCAGCAGATAGGCGGCCAGTTCGGTATCGAAAACAAATCCCTCGGTGGAGAGTCCCTCCCCCAAAAGGGCGTTCATCAGGTCCTTGGCCCCGTGGGTGACCTTCTTTACCCCGGGAGAAAACAGGGCCCGGAGAAACTCATTGTAGCCGTCCAGGCGGTCCGCACGGAACAGGGCCGTGTGGTCTTCCCTCTCGGATACCCGGCAGCTCACCGCCACCGCGTCCAAGCCGGGAATGGCGATCACGCTCACCCAATCCGCTTTCTGGTATTCTGCCAACAGCGTATCCAGACGCTCCTGGCTGTCCACCACCTCGCGGGTCTCCGTACCGGCTTTCGCCTCCTCCGCCGCCGCGGATTCCCCCTGCCCGGGCTTCAGGCCCATCTTTTCGATCAGCCGGGAGAATTCCAGCTTCAGAAAGAGATCATAGAGCGCCTGTTCATTCACCGGCTTCCGGCCGGCATCCTCCGGTCGGAACTCCAGCGGGGCATCGCACCGGATGGTGGCCAGATCATAGGACATGCGGGCCATGTCCTCCCCCTCCGCCAGCTTTTTCAGAACGCCGGGCTTGACCCCCTCCAGGTCAGGCAGCTTTTCATACATGGCATCCACGCTGGTAAAACGCCGGACCAGATCCATGGCTGTCTTTTCCCCAATGCCCTTCACGCCGGGGAT